>CAINHV010000271.1 GCA_903848965.1 uncultured Opitutia bacterium
AGGGGCGCAGTCTTGCTGCGCCCTTCCTCCGGTTCGGAAAGCCATTCGAGGGCCCAGGATACGATTCCCGCCTGCAGCGGAGCGGAAGGTCGTGGTTTGATGCCGTGTAATCGGTGCAATCCGTGGCTCAAGGTTTGGGGTAGCCACCAATTGCACCGATTGCACAAATCGGAACCAGGTCTCTTTCGGGTCTTCACCTCGTCTCGTGAGCAGGGGGAGTTTGCCCTCGGCGAGTCTCCATTCGCGCTCTCCCGCCTCCTGTCCATCCCCCTCGAAATCCCGTCCCACCTGTCCAAGTCCGGTGGATTCGAAACCCCGTTTCACCGCTGGAGCGCCCGCGGAAAATAGCTGTTGACGGACGCAACGCCGGGCCTACTCCTTGCACCCTGATTTGCGGGCGTAGCTCAGTTGGTAGAGCACCACCTTGCCAAGGTGGACGTCGAGAGTTCGAGTCTCTTCGCCCGCTCCATTTTCGTGTAGGCCCCGGACGAGTAAAAGACGTCCGGGGCTTCTTCTTTTTCGAAACTGGCGCCAGTGGTAACGGAGTTGGGCGTAAGTGCTAACAAAACGCCAATCGGCGCCCATGACGCCGGCGGCCGGTTCGCCCCAGGTTGGCGCGGCAGTTCGCGAAGCGTCTTCAGGCCGGGCGCCGCGTTGTTACCGCTGGAGCTGTCTCAACGCGATATGACCGTCGATGATTTCGAGCATCATCGTTTCATCAGGAGAACCGTCTTGGCGGCTATCCTCGTAGACCGCCTCCTAGACCTCAGGTCGCCGGGGCACGGGGCCAATCACGCCCTCGTGCGCTTCTCCTACGATACCCCGAGATGGGTGCTCGGGTATCCGCGGCATCCGAGTAATCCGCGGTCAATGACTCGGGGACGTTTCGTCAATTAGCATCTGAGTACTTCACTCTCTCAATTGAGACGATGACCTACGTTAGCTTAGTGCCATTCTGACCTGACCCCATCGGGGCTGCCTGCCAGCAGCGTCGGGCCATTTTGGGCAGGGCTGACGCCCTTCACAGATTGAACCAGTAACTCATCTTCACGGCGAATACGTTGCGGGATTCGGCGTCGAAGATGCGGGTGGTTGCCCGCGACAGGGAAAAATTCTCCATCAACAGGGGATTCAGCCGTTCCTGCTGCCAGACTGCATAGAGCGTGCTGCCGGGCCGAAACTCCCACCGCAGCACGGCGTTCACCCGCAGCGAGCGGCTCGTGAAGCTAAGGTCTTTCACGGCGAAGGCGTTCGCCGGACCACTGCCATCGGGGTCCACCGTATAGGTCGTGCCGGCCCGGTTGATCGTCCCTGCTTCGCGCCCATAGGTCGCGAACCGGTATCCTCGCGGCTGCAGGAACTCCTTGATGTCGCCGTAGTCGCCATCCGCCACCAAGCCCTGGGCGTAGAGTTCTAGCGTCAGGTTGGCACTGAACCCATAGTTCAAACGCGCCACGAGACTGGCCTCGGATTGCTCGAGGGGAGCAAAAATGTGGCGGCGGCCAAACGTACCGGTCGCGTGAGGATCGGACACCGTATTCACATACTGGGCATCTCGCTGCGTCCAGTCCACGCGCGGGGAAAGGGACAGGCTCCATCGCTGCGAGGCCCGGAAGTCGAAGGTGGCGGCCAGGCCGCTCGTGCGGCCCCCGAAGTCGTCCGTGAGCGTCGACGCGGTCAGGCCGCCGACAATCGGCTTGCGGGCATCGGAGTTCCAGTTGGCCATCAGGCTCCAATAGGCCGGCTTTAGGGCCACCGGGCCGCCGCGGGTCAGCCGATCGTCGATCCGTTCGGGCATATACTCGGCGTCGATCTCAAAGGTCCAGAAGTCTAGGTGCTGCAGCCGCGTGGCGAGCCGCGTCTGCTTCTCCAGCCAGTCGCCGTCGTAGTTCTGGAGGTACGCGCAGTAGAAGTTGGTGGTCGTGCTCCGAAAAAACCTGCCGGGCGTCCGTTCGTTATAGGTGATCCGACTCGAAGCACCCTTGCGATCGACGCGCTGGTAGAAACCGACGTCGTTGATCTCGTAGTCTGGCGAAACGAACAGGTAGGCAAAATTGCCGTCCCAGTGTCGGCCTGATCTCTTGCTGAGTTGGACCTGGCCGGAAGTACCGCTCAGCGATTTGGCCCCCGGATCCAACCGGAAGCTCTCCGCGTCGGGGCGCTGGTAATAGCGCGAGGAGGCCTTCTGCAGCGAGGTGATCGCCGCCGGCGTTCCAGACACCTGGCTGGCCGTGAGATAGCTCGAGATGTTCCAGACTTTGTTCAGGAAATCGTGTCCCAGATCGATGCCGCCGGTGTAGGCTGACTTCGACAGGGCCGCCGCGGCGCGCGCATCGCCCAAGTCACGGTTGACGGCGGTTCCCATCGCGCCGAAAGCCGTCTCGCCGCTGCGGGCCTCGCGACTAACCCGCCCGATCAGGTAATTGGTGCGCGGCTCGACCACGCCGCTCCGGCGGGCACCGGTGTCGTCGAGGTAGAGGCCGTGCATCTCGTCGGTAAGGGCGTCCAACAGTCCGATGGTCCATCCGGCTTCCGTGCGGCCCGTGAGTTTGGCCGCGGCAATGATATCCGTCGTCACCGGCACCTGCCTGACATCGGAAGGCAGCTTGATCTGGGGCGCACGGCCAATCCTTCGGGTGTACATCAACTCCCGGGCGGCGTAGAAACTGCGCAGCCCCGGGGCGATCCTGAAGTTGCCGGCGCCCTCGACAAAGAACGGCCGCTTCTCCTCGAAGCGCGTTTCGAAAGCGGTGAGGTTGATTACCGCGGGATCGACCTCCACCTGCCCGAAGTCCGGGTTGACGGCGGCCGTCAAGGTCAGGTTCGAGGTAATCCGGTAACGGGCGTCCAGCCCCGTCTTGAATTCGAATTCGCGATCTGCGGTCAGCGCGTTGGCACCGGTCGAGTCGAATCTGGCCTGCCCCTCCACGTAGGGGATGAACTCGAACGGCTTGCTGCTCCGCACATCCTGCAATCCTTTCAGGGTGCCGAACTCCGACACGCCTCCGGGGTGGGCTTTGGAAGTGTAGGCAAAGAGCGAGTATTCCTGCCGCCCCGCATTGACGGTTTCGAACTGGATTCCCCAGACCGGACCGGTGGCCTTGGCCGGGCTCCCCGAAGGTTCGGGTGGCAGCGCCTCGCCCTCGGGCTCATCGGTCGATTTTCGTTCCTGCGTTTGGGCGAAGCGAAGTTGGCTGAAAGGTATCCTGAGTTCGGCCGTCCATCCGCCATTGTCGATCTGCGTGGCGGCGTCCCAGACGGGATCCCAGGCATGTTCGCCGTCGGCACCGGCGAACCCTCCTCCGAACCCCCTCATATAGTCTCCGGAGAGCGTGGAGTCCCTCCTGACTCCGCCGGGATTGACCTCGAAACGCACGGCGTTTCTGCGGTCGAAGTAGGTATCCAGGCAGACGCGAAACCAGTCGGAAGAGGAAATTTCCATGTCGCGGCGGCCGAGGCGGAAGGAGATGGGACCGGTATTCTCGATCCGGGCGCCGACATAGATCGCCTCGTCATCGTAGAGGATGCGAACGGCGGTCGAGTGGGAAGTGGGGTTGCCGTCGTCAGGATCCCGTTGCGTGAAGGAAGTGATGGCGGGCGCCGACTGCCAGTTGGATTCGTCGAGGCGTCCGTCGATTCGAGGGGGCGCCGCGGTTCGGACTGCATTGGCGACGGGCGGGGAAGTGTCCGCGGCCCGGGTCGCCAGGGCTGCGAGAAGAAGCGTGGTAATCAGAAATCGGGACGGGGTCATGTTGGAAATCGAGTCGAACGCGGCAGTCTCAAGGCACCTGCCTTGCCACCGAGCGTCGGAGAGGCGTGAAAATACAACAGGGAACGGCAGAGTTAAAAGGACCGAATTCCGGCGGTCCCCGCCGACCCCAGAGCCGTCAAACGGGGTCAGGTTCAGGAGTCAGGACAGATTTGATCCCGTGCCGCAGCGAGCTGCTCGGGTATCATTTTCTGTGCAAACCGAGCCAGATGCGTAGCTGAAGGCAGCCCCTTCCAAATCGTTCGCCCTTCGTCACAACCCAACTCTGCTGCGACCTTCATCAACGCATATGCCGCCACGATGTCTTGGGTAACGCCGGATCCTTTCTGATACAGGAGCGCCAGGTCGTATGAGGCGCGGGCGTGAGCTTACTCGTCCGCACTGCGATATCTGACGCATGTATGTGCCTCATGTTGTCGCTCCACTGACACCGCTTCGGGCCGAGCCGGTGCACCACGATTGGACACCAGTGGATCTTGGAATTGTTCGGTCCTTGACGCTATGAGGCAGATTGAGCACTTCTGAGGCATGGCTACCGTTCAGATCCGCACGCGCATTGACCGCACGCTCAAAAAAAAGAGCGACGCGGTCCTTCGGGGACTTGGCTTGGATGCCGGCGCCTATGTCTCCATGGCGCTTACGCAACTGGTCAACCGCCGCGGGCTGCCTTTTGCGGTTACCGAGCCGGATGCCGGCTATTTTGCCGCGGAATACGGGCTCACACCTGCGCAAAGTGCCCGGGTTGGCGCGACCTTGAAAAAGGAGACGGCTCGCGCCCGTCGCGCGGGCCAATTGCGTGAAGTCACGGGTCCGGTCGATCTGGCTCCGTGAAGCTGCTGGCCACCCCACGGTTTCTCAAAAGCATCCCGACTAACCGAAGGGAGGAAGTCTGGATCGCCATGCAAGCGGCGGCATCCGCGTATGGCCAACCCCACCTGCACGCGGGCGTCGGACTCAGGCGAATCCCGCCGTTTATGGAATGTCGCTGCGGGCGCGACCTGCGTCTGATTTTCCAACGCGAGGGAGCGGCCCTTGTTTTTCACGTTTGCGGGACGCATGACGAGGTTGGTTCCTTTCTGCGGAATCGCCGCTGAAACCGATCGGTGATTCGCGGACGGGTTAATACCCGCTCGTTTCAGGAGGATGTTGATCTGGCGGCGCCGTCCGGAGCCGCTGGAGGGGAGGAAGGAGGGGAGGAAGGGGTCATGCCAGGAATCAGGACACATTTGCCTCGTGACAGATTACCTCTCGCACCGAATTCAGCAGTCCTGAGAGGAGCGATCCCGATTCATTTGTCCTGATTCCTGACAT
>CAINHV010000272.1 GCA_903848965.1 uncultured Opitutia bacterium
CATCTTCCGAATCTCGAGCCAGTAATCGAGGAACGCCTCGACGAACCGGCGCGACTTCGGGTCCGCGAGCAGGCGTGCGGACTCGGCCTTGAGCACGCCCGGCTGCGTGAGTTCGCCTTTATCGGCCCGGGCGCGCAGGGCGGTATCCGGTTCCGAATTCCAGAGGAACAGCGCCAGACGGGTCGCCAGCGCGTGGTTGTCGAGCCGACCCGGGGCCTCATCGACGAAGACGAACTGCGGCGAGGACAGCACGGCGGTGTAGCCGGACAGCATGGAGCCGGCGAAGCCGAGGCCCGCCTCCATCCGCTTCTTGATCACACCCAGGAAATTCTGGACGGTGCGCTCCTCGGGCGGCCGGCGGTAGGCGCGTTGCATGAAAGCCCGCAGGAGCTTTTCGGCATCCTGCTGGGGGTTCGCGGAAACCACTTCCACGAGCGTGGGCTTGAGTGAGGAGACCTCGCCGGAACCCCGTCCGCCCGTTCCCCGCCCCCGGCCGCGACCCGCGACGGTGGTCACGGTCTCGATCCCGACGCCCACCGTGCCCGTCTCCACGCGTTTCATCGGCAGGTCGCCGAAGAGAAGCTTGTAACCGGCCGTCGTGGACTCGTCGTAAAGGGGGCCTTCCACTTCCATCCAGCGGAACGCGACTGCGGGCATGCCATCGCGCTGGGCCAGCGGATTCGTGTACCCGCCCTGCGCGGAAATCAGCGTGCTGTTGATCGTCGGCCGCGAACGGTAGAAACGCACGGCGTCGGTCACGATGTACTCATTGGCCGTCATCCAGACTTCGTCCAATTCGCTAACCGTCGGCTCCGGCGTGACATCGAATTCGCCGAGGCGCCGGTTGATCGTGCCGCCCTTGGAATAGATCGTGATCGGTTCGTTGCGCCGGCCGGGCGTGATGTCCTCGAAGTTCGGGGTGTACCACTGCGGGACGCCATTGATCATCCCGTTGTTCGGCACGCCGTACGTATAGCGCCAGAAGCCGTAGCCACCGACCCACAGGGAATAGCCGCTGAAACGCATCCGGTAGCGACCAGCGACCGGCGCGCGGAACGTGCTCCAGTTCGAGCCGAAACCGGTGATGTAGTTGCTCGAGACCCAGCCCACCGCTTCCTGCTCGCGAGTCACGGAATCGTCCGCTCCCACGGTGTTCGGCGCCCGGCCAGCCCAGATATCGGGCTGCGCCTTCGTGCCGAGCACCGGAAAGGTATTCCGATCCGGAGTGACGTTGCCGCGCTGGCGGCCCATCCAACGCGTAATTGCCCCGTCTTCGCGGGCGTAGTAGCGCTTGGTGGTCGTCTCCGGCTGGACGAGCTTCACGCTCATGGCCTGCCGCATCGCGTAGTCCGCCGCGCTCATGTAGCGCATCATGTGGACGTAGGAGACATCGAGGGCGTTGCTGACCTTGTTGAAACGATACGCCTCCCCGTCTTCCGGCAGCTGATCCTTGATCTGGAGCCAGGGCGCCTGAAGCAGATCGCGCAGCGCAAACTCGTACTCGGCGCGGTTGAGCCGGCGGCGCGTTGCCCGGCCAGTCTTCGCGACCTGATCCCGTTCGGCGACGGTCAGCGAGGTGGTGAGGCCCTGCACGAAACTGGTCATCTCGCCGGCATCGGGCCGTTTCTTTTCCTTCGGCGGCATTTCGCCGGCCTGCACCCGATCGTGAATCTTGACCCAGGTGAGAAAATTCGCGGCGTCGCCGGGGGTGAGGGCCAGGGTCGTGAGATCGAGCCCGCCCTCCTTGTCGACGTCGTTGTGACAACTCGTGCAATAACGGTCGGTGAACGCCTGGGCCTCGGCCTCGGCGAAGGCGGCCGCGGCATGCCCGGCAGGAGCGGCCCCGAACGCCGCGGCGCCGATCATCCCAAGGAACACCCTCCGACTCGAACCAGCCGCCACGCGCGCAGCACTTTTCAGAAACGACTCAACGGCAAGGAGGGAAAACATCGGCGTCCGGGGTTAAAAATGCGGCCTGAGTTTTAAAGGCATGGCGCAGGGAGGGTCGAGGCCTTTGATCGCAATGCCCCGAGTTTCCGCGCGCCTTTCTACCCTAACGCGGGACGTCACGCCGGCAACTCGTCCGGCGTTTTCGGCGTCCGCGGGGCGATCGGCCCAGAATATCTAGCCGGATCAGCGGGACATTCGCGGGCAAGCAGGATCAAATGCTGCGGAAGCCTTCGACATTACTCGCCGCCAAGCCCTGATCGCAGGGGGGGGGCGATCTTCGCGCGGCCCGGCTTAGCAGGCGGCTGACTTGGCTGGTCGCCAGTGGCTTCGCCCTCGCACTCTGCACGGGCCTTTATTTCCGGGCCGCCCGCGAACGCTCTGCAGGGCGACCGCGAGGCCTGCCTCGCCGCTGGGATGAACGACTACGTCAGCAAGCCAGTCCGTCCCGCCGTCCACGCCCAAATGGCTAAGGTGTTTCCAGATCCGCTCTAGTTGGACTGGCTCGGTGTCGCGGTGGTCAAATCCGACTCGGTCCAAAGTGAAAGCGCCCAAACATTGGACAGGAGGTTCAGGATGCTCAGGATGGGGGGAGCAAACCTCGGACGGTACTTTCTCTACCAAGATGCAGACCAACAAAACTCCCCCGGCTTCCGGCGTTCCTGTCCTCTCCGCGTGCGGACTGCCTTCGAACGTCGTGATCGACCTCGCGAAGACCCGCGTGCAGCACACGGAGGAGGAGTGGCGCGCGAAGCTTTCGGTGCGGCAATTCCAGGTGACGCGCGAGCAGGGCACGGAGCCGGCGTTCCGCAACGAATTCTGGGATCATCACGAGGACGGTGTGTATCTCTCGGTCTGCAGCGACACGCCGCTCTTCGACAGCTGCGACAAATTTGAGAGCGGCACGGGCTGGCCGAGTTTCACGAAACCGATCGAGCCCGCGTTCGTGGGGGAGCACGTCGATTCGAGTTACGGCATGCGGCGCGTGGAGGTGCACTGCAATGTCGACGGCGCGCACCTCGGGCATGTGTTCCCCGACGGCCCGCGGGCGCAGGGCGGCCTGCGCTACTGCATCAACAGCGCGGCACTCCGCTTCCTGTCGAGGGAGGAATATCTGAAGTGGATTTCCGCCCCGCGGAAATCCAGCTAAGGTTTGGGCGGAGCC
>CAINHV010000273.1 GCA_903848965.1 uncultured Opitutia bacterium
TCATCAAGCTGCTCACGCGACTGTATGAGCCGACCGAGGGGCGAATCCTCCTCGACGGGCGCGATCTGCGCGACTGGGATCCGGTCCGGCTGCACGCGCGGGTGGGCGTCATTTTTCAAGACTTCAACCAGTACCAGTTCGCCTTCCGCGAGAATGTCGGGTTCGGCAGCGTGGAGCATCTCGACGACGATCAGCGCATCGGCCGCGCCGTCGAACGCGGCGGCGCCCGCGAGCTGCTGGCGTCGCTGGCCCAGGGACTCGGCACGCAGCTGGGCCGCTGGTTCCAGGACGGGGCGGAGTTGTCCGGCGGCCAGTGGCAGAAGATTGCGCTCGCCCGCGCGTTCATGCGCGAGGAGGCCGACATCCTGGTGCTCGACGAACCCACGGCGGCGCTCGACGCCGCGGCGGAGCACGCCGTGTTCGAGCGCTTCCGCGCGCTCGCGCGGGGTCGCACCTCGATCCTGATTTCCCATCGCTTTCCCACGGTGCGAATGGCGGAGCGGATCATCGTCATCGAACACGGGCAGATCGCCGAGGATGGCACGCATGACGCCCTGCTGGCCGCCGGCGGGCGCTATGCCCGGCTGTTCACGCTGCAGGCCGAGGGGTATCGGTGAAGCGCCCGTGATTTTAAATGACGTGCGGGACGCAGCAAGACTGCGCCCCGGCGACGTCACAATCGCCGCCTGACATCGTCGCGGGCCTGCCCCAGGGTCGCGCGGCCCCCGGCACCCCTTGTCACCGCTCGCCACTCACGCCCTTCTCCGCTCGCCCAGTCCCGCGCTGACCGAATGCCAGTTGCTCCACCTCCCGCGAGGGCGGCTGGATTTCGCCACCGCGCTACGCCAGCACCAGGCTTACGCCGCCGCGCTGGCGGAAGCGGGCGTGGCGGTCACGACGCTGCCGGCGGAAGCCCACCTCCCGGACGCGGTGTTCGTGGAGGACACCGCCGTCCTGCTCGACGAAGTCGCGATCCTCTGCCGACCGGGAACACCGAGCCGCGTGGCGGAGGTGACATTGATCCGTCCCGCGGTCGCGTTCCTGCGTACGGTGGGCGCGATCCAGGCGCCGGGAACACTGGAAGGCGGTGACGTGCTCCGCGTCGGCCGCACGCTCTTCGTCGGCCGATCCACGCGAACCAACCCCGAGGGAATCCGGCAACTGCGCGCGTTGGTGGCGCCGCACCGCTACGAGGTGACGGAGGTCGCCGTGCGAGGGGCGCTCCATTTGAAGACGGGCATCACCGCCCCGGCACCGGGGCTGATGGTGGCGAATCCGGCATGGATCGATCTCGCGGCATTTCGGCCATTCGAAGTGGTGCCAGTGCCCGCGGACGAACCCTGGGGGGCGAATGTACTCCCGCTCAACGATCTCGTGCTCGTGGCGGCAGCGGCACCGCGCACCGCTGCGCTGCTCCGCGACCGCGGACTTGAGGTCCGCCTCGTCGACATCTCCGAATTGCAGAAAGCCGAGGCGGGCCTGACCTGCCTGAGCTTGGTGTATCGCGAAAGAACAGGCCCGTCGCACACGACGGCCCTGTAGGGTCGCAGCTCGCTGCGACCTAAAGACCGTCCGATTACTCATGAGGGCGCAGTCCCTCGACCCGCTCGGGACCCTGAGTTTGTCGAATGGGCAAGACTGCGCCTCGACGAAGAGTCCCCCATGGCACGGACCGTGGCTTCAGGCCAGCGACGCAATCAGCGAGCCCAGCTCCCGGATCGACTTCAGCTCGAAGAAGCGACCGGGCGCGGCGGGCGGAACCTCCACACGCTCAGCCGCCCAGAGAATATGATACGGGATGTGCGCCCCGAAACCGCCCAGCGCCAGCACGGGGAGGATGTCCGACTTGATCGAGTTGCCCACCATCAGGAACCGCTGCGGATCGATCGTGTGGCGGCGCAGGATCGACGCGTAGGAGCCCTCGTCCTTCTCGGAGACAATCTCGACGTGATGGAAGTGCGCGAGCAGGCCGGACTTCGCGAGTTTGCGCTCCTGATCGCGAAGGTCGCCCTTGGTGATCAACAGCAGCCGGTGCGCCCGGGAGATTTCCCCGATCGTCTCCGCCACTCCCTCAAGTAACTCGACTGGATGAGCCAGCATGCCGCGACCGAGGGCCAGGAGTTCCTGAATCTCCGCGGCCGGGATTTTTCCCTTGGTGAGCTCGATCGCCGTCTCGATGGCCGAGA
>CAINHV010000274.1 GCA_903848965.1 uncultured Opitutia bacterium
ATCTGTTGGCGCCGAGCACGAGCAGCGCGGATGCGGGATCCCAGCCAAACGTGAGATCCCAGTTCTCGATCGCACCCTGCAACTGGCCGTCGAGGTAAAGCCGGCCCGACGGCCGGCCGTCGCGGGCGTTGATTCCGTCATAGGTGAACACGGCATGCGTCCATCGCGCGCGGGAAAACGGCGCCCGATCCACCTGCACCATGGGCCGCTTCTCGAAGGGCAGTGCGGCCCAGCCGACATTCTGCGGATCCCAAATCGAATTCAGCGGGCGAATCGCGTAGCGGAAATAACGCGGGTTGGAGTCCCGGTCCCACTCGAGGAAGATGTAGCCCTTGCCCGTGTCGTGGCCGACGATCTGCACCGGATCACAGTAACCGGGTTCGAGGTCCAAGTCGGGCGTTATCCGCAGCCAGATCGAGACGGTGCCGCTCCAGCGGGTCGCGTTGTAGGCGAGATTGCCGCCGTCCTTGAAGTAGGGGCGAACGAGTCCCTTCTTCGCAAAGAGCAGGGCGCGGCCAAATCGGCCGGAGCCCTCGGTGATGCGCACGGAGTCGTCCGGCAACCCGACCACGCCGCCCGCGGCGCGCTGCTGGTTGGTGGTGTAGGTGTACAGGGTGCGGTCCCCGCGCGCGAAATCCGCGTTGGGTCCCTGATCGAACGAGGCATGAAGCGTCAGCGCCCCGGCGAGCGCGGCGCGATGGTCATCGCCCGGGGTCGTGGCACAACCCCCCAGACCGAGGATCAGGACGAGAGGGAGGAACGAGCGGAGGGTCATGCCGACCAGCCCAGCAAGGCGCGCCGTCGGCTCAAGCCAAAGCGGAGAACATCGGCCCGACCGCTACAGCGCCGGGCGTTTTAGGTACACTCCGTTGCGGACCTGAAACTGGTGGGCGACGGAGAGCAGCGTGTCGTCGGCATAGAGCGCGCCGGTAATCACTGCGCCGATGGGCTGCGGCCCGAGCATGGGCGTCGGCGTGGGTGCAATCGGCGCCCCGGGCGGCGGCGGGGGCATAATCAGGACGTCGAACTTGTAGGGCACCACTGCGCACGGATGGCCGGTCTGCGCGTTGGGCGCCACGTCGGCGGTCGGCGCGCCCACGAACAAATCGAGGTCCCGCATGAATTCCGCCCAACGGGAGATGAGCACATGCCGGCGCCGCTGGACCTGCACGAACTCGAACGCCTTGACCGTGCGGCCGTTCACGAAACGGGGATTCCAATCAGCCTGGCTCTGCGGCGACGAGGGCTGCGGGATCGTGCCCGGGAAGGGATCGCCGGCCGGCCGCGGCGTGATCACCGCGTTGAGATCGATCCCGAACTCCTTCGCCTTCCGGACGACGTAGTCATCGAAGGCGGCGGCGTATTCGATGTTCAACCCGCTCGAGGAGATCGCGCTCAGGTTGCCACCGATCCCGGGCACCGTGGGCCGCGGTCCGATCGCCCTGGGCCGCGCGCCGAGTTCGCGCAACGCATCCACCAGTTCCCGCGGCGCCTCGGGGTCCACGCCGATCCGCACGTCCGCGAGCCGGAGATCGCGGTTGAAACGGAAGGGCGTCGTCACGGTGGACGGATCCTTGGGGTCCATGCCGTGGATGGCGTTGAACACCATCGCGCAGTCCTCGATCGTGCGGGCCATCGGGCCAACGCGATCCTGGGACCACGCCAGCGTCATGCCGCCCTGGCGGCTCACGCGTCCGAAGGTCGGACGCAGGGCACTCAGCCCGCAGCGGATCGCGGGCGAAACGATCGAGCCCTGGGTTTCCGTGCCGATGGCAAACGCCACGCAGCCGGCCGCAGTCGCCGACGCGGGCCCCGCCGAGGATCCGCTCGAGCCGACGCCGAGATTCCACGGATTGTTCGTCCGGCCGCCGAACCATTGATCGTTCTGGGCAAAGAGGCCGGTCGAGAGCTTGGCGATCAACACGGCGCCCGCGGCGCGCAGCCGGACCACCACCTCGGCATCCTCGTCAATAATCCGGTTGGCGAAATCGCGCGCCCCCCAGGTCGTCGGCACGCCGCGGGTGCTGAACAGATCCTTCACGCCGTAGGGCAGGCCATGCAGCGGGCCGCGAGATCGGCCGGCCGCGATCTCCGCATCAGCCTGCGCCGCCTCGGCGAGCGCCGGTGCTTCCATGATCGTGACCGCGCAGTTGAGCGTACCGTTCAACCGCTTCAGCCGGGTCAGATAGATCTGGGTGAGTCGGGTGGAGGTGATCTGGCGCGCCTGCACGAGGGCGGCGAGCCGGTGCGCCGGCAGGTAGGCGATGTCATCGTCCGACGTCGGCAGGGATCCGGTCCAGGGGCTGACGGTGAACGTCGTCCGCTCGAAGGCCTTCGCGCCGTGCTCGCGGACGATCTTCTCCATCAGGGCGCCGGTCCCCTCGGGGTACGGCATGAACTGGGTCGCCGGCGGCTCCGCGTTGCCGAGGGGAAAGGGCAGCAGCGGGGGCGCCGGAGGAACGAACGGACCCGCCGGGCTGGGGCTGGGGGCGCTTTGCGCGTGGGCGGAATCGAGACCCAGGGTGCCAGCGGCCGCAGCAACGAGGGAGAGAAAAAGAAATTCGCGGCGATTGACGCCCATGACGTCTGCGGTCGCCTCCGCCCGGGTTTCGAAATCGCGCTGCACGGCGGCCAGTTGATCTTCAGGGGGCTGCATCCCCGTTCCGCTAGCTCGTCCCGGGCCAACGCTCAATCGCGGAAAGGAAAAAATCGCGAGTGCGCCGGGCTCCGGCCACCGCTCCGGGCTGCAATCGCGGGCGCGGGTCGTGAAATATCCGGGCGAGAGCGGTTCAAGTGAAGTGGAGCCGACAAGACGGAGCGGGCGCGCACGAGGCGCGCCCCTACGTAAGACGGGCGAAATGCGGGTAGGGGCGGGGCTCGTCCACGCCCGGCTGGCGACGCCATTTCTCATTCTGCGCTATAGCGCTGCGCTCGGGCGGGGATCGCCTTGGATGGTCCGCGTGAATAACAGCTTGTTCGTCCACCTGATTCCCATCCTGCAACTCGCCATTGCACCGGTGATCCTGATTTCCGGTGTCGGGCTGTTGCTGCTGACGCTGACCAACCGCTTTGGGTGTGTCCTCGATCGGGCCGCGCTCTCAACCGCGATGCCGAGCCGAGCGCTCACGTGCGCGAGCAGATCGAGATCCTGCGCCGCCGCGCCTCGATCCTCCGAACGTCCGTGATGCTCGTGGGCACTCGTTGCTACCATGAAGGTCCACGCGGAAACGTAATCTGCGCACTTGCCTCGTTGGCGTTCAGCCGACTGTGGCCGCGAGCGTGAGCGAGTGGGAAAAGCGGAACGACCTGAAGAATGTCGCGTCGCTACTCGCTCACGCTCGCAGCCACCGGATTATTTCCTGGCTGCGGGCTCAAACTGCTCCGGTCCGAGGCCCGGATTGACCGGAGCAAGGTTAGTCGCGATGTTCGCCGAAGGGCAAAAAAGTGGCCGGCCGCTTACCCCTAAGCGGCCGGCCTTTGCTTTCTTAGTTACCCCAAAACTCCCCGCGAAGCGGGGAGAAGTGTTAACTGACAGGGAAAGAAATACGAATTCGCCGCTACTGGTCAATATCTCGTTTGCAAAATCTACCATTTATTTCGTAATTAATTCTAAAACAGGTTATTAATGTCTATCAATATTCCTACTTTAGCGGGCTTTTTCCGGTACCAACCGGCCTGTTGGGTGCGGGCGAGCGGCCCTGATGCCGCCAATTTCTTGCAAGGGCAGTGCACAAATGACCTGAGGGCACTAGGTAAAATACCCGTGGTTTACGGCCTTTGGCTGAATGTGAGGGGCAAAGTTATCGCCGACAGTTTCATCCTGCGCGGGACCGAGCCCGACACTTTTTGGATCGGCAGCTATCGCTCGCCGGCCGCGGTGATCGTCGGGCGACTCGAGGCCTTCATCATCGCGGACGATGTCACGCTGGAAGATGCGACGGCCTCTTGGAGCGCCGTGAGCGTGATCGGGCCGGAGGGTGAGGGTCGGTTGAAGGCGTCCGGTCCGACCGAGGGTTTTATCTTTCCCGGGCGCCGCATCGCTGGCGGCGGGTTGGAATGGATTTTTCCGGCCGCGATGGCGGCGACGGTGGGGGCGCGGCTCGCCGGCCTGCCGGAAATGGCGGCAGTCGACCTGGAGCGCGCGCGGATCGCCGCCGCGATCCCGTCCGTCCCGATGGACCTCGGTCCCGGCGATCTGCCGAATGAAGGCGGACTCGAGACGGACGCGATTTCCTTCACGAAGGGATGTTACCTGGGCCAGGAAGTGATGGCCCGGCTCAAGTCGATGGGCCGGATCCGTCGCCGCCTGCTTCGCGTGCGCGGCTCGGGCGCGATCCCGCCGCGTCCGGCCCGTCTCTTCGCCCAGGGGCGCGCGATCGGAGAACTGCGCTCGGCGATTGGCGAGGGGGCAGACGGCTGGATCGGCCTCGCGCTGCTGTCGTTGGTCAACCTCGCCCCGGAGGCGGAACTCGCGCTGGCCGCGGATGCCGCGCCGACCGTACGATTGTTGGACCTGCCATGAGTGAACTCGAGCAGCTGACCCAACTCTGTGAACGGCTCGGCGCGCCGCCGGGACAGGCGGCCGCGATGGCGGCGCAGTTGTTGAAACGCGCGGAGCAGATCGCCGCGACGCGGGGTGGCACGCGCGAGGCGGCGTTGAAGCGCCTGCTCGATCTCGTCGTGCAGGGTCACGCGGGCAAGGTCCCCGACGAATTTGCGCCGCCTCCCCCGGATCCTGTCTAGAGAGGTCGCCAAGGCTACGGCGGGCGGACCGAGTTCGGGGTTGAAAGCCGAGGGAGCCTATCGGCTGTACGATCAGAGTCAGACCGATCTCGAGGCCAAGGCGGTTCGGCTGGCGGAAATCAATGTTATGCACGGTCGTCCCGACGCGGCCCTTGATTCCCTGGAGTATTCTTTTGATTGGGAACCGCTCTGTGGGTCGCGGACATGTTGTCACTTCAATCGCTGCGGCTCGACCCTAGCGTGCGCTAGGCGGGCGCGAGCGCGCGGTCGGAGCAGAACCTGCGCAACCTGGCGGCGCAGACCGCGGCCTGTGCGTTGCGGGGCGAGAAACTGCCGAACGTGGTGAACGGCGTCGTCCGTTGATCGGAAGCTCGAGTGGCCGCATCCCAGCTGGCCGCGAATAATGCGGACGGCACGGATTTGCCGGAGCCTGCTTCCGGTGAAATCAGCTTTTCATTCTCGGTCCTATCGGGCGCCAGCGAGTTTGAGGGCCGTG
>CAINHV010000275.1 GCA_903848965.1 uncultured Opitutia bacterium
AGGGACAACAACGATCAGCGACATCCGCCTCGGATGTCCGCTGAACGATCAGGTGAAACGGGCTTGGGGAGCCCCGGGAAGCCGCGCAGCCCGCCGGGCAAATTGCCAGTCGGGCAGCCATTGCGGTTCAAAATCGACCGGGGGTTTCTCCGGCTCCGTGGCCGGTAGCAAAGGCTGACCCGACCCGATCCGCAGGTCCGGAACGAGGCCGACCACCGTCAACAGGGCCGGCTTCACCTTCACGATCGCGACCACGCCCGAGTAACCCGCCCCCTCAAGCAGGTCGCACGCATCGCTGTCGCACGAACCCTTGTCGTCGCAGAGATTGCCGTCGACGTGGATCAACGTTCCGAGCGCCTCGAATCCACAATGCATCGTGGCCGGGAACCAGAGTCCCAACAGCAACAGCGCGAGGAGGGGCTGTAAGCGACGCACGAGATCGGATGCAGCCAGCGCACCCTTTGTTGTCAACGTCCGACTTCCCCGGGCCGCTAGAGCCGTTTAAGTTGAAGTGTAGCCGGTCAGACGTCGTGGGCGCGCACGAGGCGCGCCCCTGCAAACTGCGGGTAGGGGCGGGGCTCGTCCACGCCCGGCTGGCTACGGCATTTCTTAAACCGCTCTAGAAGCTCCAGTTCACGCGCAACAGGTTCGTCCAATCGGTCGCGCGATTGCCGAGACCGCGGCTCAGATTGTAGTCGAGCTGCAGCGACTTCGAAATGTCGTAGGTCACGCCACCGCCGAGTCCGCCGACAAACGTCGAGGCACTCGCCGAGGAAACGGAAAACGTGGCCTCCGCGTAGGCGGCGAGGCCGCCGAAGAGGTGCTGCTTCGCATAACCGCTCGCGAGCCAACGGGAATCGTACCGGGTGTTCGCGAGATTGCGCCGCACATCCCACTGCCCCATCGCCCCCAACGACGTTCCCCGCCCGAAACTCATCGCCCACGGCACGATGAGACCGCCTTCCGTGTGATTGTTGCCCACGCCGCCCGTGCTGCTCGGCAACTTGATATACGGAATGGCTGCCATCGCCGCGCCCCACTCCGGATCCCGCCAGAACGTGTACTTGGCCCGGATCGTCGTGTCGCCGCGACCGGAACTCGTCCGGCTCGCGCCCTGCAACTGGTACGTCTGCCGCAGGAAGAATTGCATGCCGAACTGCACGTCGAGATCGCGGGTCACACCGGTCGAGAGCAGCGCGGACGCGAGCCCGAGCGCCGTGTACGTCTTGGGCGAGGAGTGATCGCGATCCACCCCGATCGTGATCGCGTCCACGCGCAGCAGGAACCGGCCCGGAGCCATCGTGGAGGGCGTCTCGGTGACCTGCGCTCCCAGTCGCGTCAGGGCACCAAGCAGGAGCCAGAAAACCAGCCGGTGCCACGCGCGGCACGACACGGGAGCGATCATCGCGGGAGTGAAGGCCCAATTCTGCCGCGCCCGCCAGTTCAAACGGCGCTTTCCCCCTTGCCGCGCACTTCGCCCGGATCCCACACTGCGGCCGATGTCGCATTCGTTCGCGCGCATGGTCTTCGCCGTCACCGCGGTGTTTTTCGCGGCCTTCTTCATCTGGCCTGTCCTTCAGATCCTCAAGGGCGGCTTCATCGACGCCGACGGCCACTTCACTCTCGCCTACCTCACGGCCGTGCTCGCGGATCCGATCTACCTGGGCGGCCTGCGCAATTCCCTGCTGCTGGCCTGCGCTGCCACGACCCTCGCGATGCTGATCGCGCTGCCGCTCGCCGTCGTCAGCGACCGGTTTATCTTTCCGGCCAAGGGACTGCTCGGTTCGCTGGTCCTCATCCCGATGATCCTGCCGCCGTTCGTCGGCGCGATCGGGATCAAGCAGATCTTCGGACAATACGGCGCGCTCAATGCGCTCCTGCACCATCTCCACCTGCTCGCGCCGGGCGCCACGATCGACTGGTTCGCCGCCCACCAGTTCTGGGGCATCGCGCTGGTGGAGGCTATTTCCCTTTACCCCATCATCTACCTCAATGCCGTGGCGGCGCTGGCGAACATCGATCCGGCCATGGAGGAGGCGGCGCAAAACCTCGGTTGCACCGGGCTGCGACGGTTCTGGAAGATCACGCTGCCGCTGATTCGGCCCGGCCTGTTTGCCGGCGGCACCATCGTGTTCATCTGGGCGTTCACCGAGCTCGGGACGCCGCTCATCTTCGACTACGACCGCGTCACCAGTGTCCAGATTTACTACGGCCTTCGGGACATCGGCGCGAATCCGTTCCCGTTCGCGCTCGTCGCGGTGATGCTCTTCAGCTCGGTCGCGATCTATGCGTTGAGCAAGACGCTCTTTGGCCGGACGAGCTATGCGATGATGGCCAAGGCCACGCAGGCCGGCGGCGCGCGGGCCCTGCCGCGGGGCCGGGCGTGGCTCTGCACCCTGCTGTTCGGCGGCATCACGTTCGTCGCGGTGCTGCCCCACCTCGGCGTGGTCTTGGTCGCGTTCTCGCAGGACTGGTACGGCACGGTGGTACCGCACTCGTATACGCTGGATAACTTCCATCTCGCGCTCGGCCACGACCTCACCGTCTCGTCGATCGCGAACAGCCTGCGCTTCGCGAGCATCTCCACGATCGTCGATCTGGTGCTCGGCGTGGCCATCGCGTACGTCG
>CAINHV010000276.1 GCA_903848965.1 uncultured Opitutia bacterium
AGGCCGTGGCATGGAACATCCTGCGTTCGGCCTCGACGGAGCTCGGCCCTCCACGGGGGTGGCCGGCTCCGCCGGGCCGGGTTACTGCACGGCATTGATCCGCGCATACACGTCGGCGGCCTCGATTTCCTTCGCGTAGGCCTGCTTCACCGGCTCGGCGAGCCGCATCAGTTCCGCGCGCTCGGCAAAAGGATGGGTCCGGAGCTTTCCGGCGTCCCTCAGCTTCGCGAGGATCGCGGCGTCCTCGCCCGACTCCGCTTCGCGGCTCCAGGCCCCGGCTTCGCGTCCGGCGCGGAGGATGGCCGCCTGCAGATCCGCGGGAAGCCGGCGGAAGGTTTTTCCGCTGAAGCAAACCGGGCGGACCGTGATGGCGTGCTGGGTGAGGGAGATTTCCGGGCCGACTTCGTAGAACTTCATCTGCGCCATGCCCGCGGCTTCGTTCTCGGCGGCCTGGATGACGCCGGTCTGCACCGCGTTGTAGATCTCGTTGTACGCAATCACGGTCGGGGCCGCCTTGATGGCCTGGAAGATCTTCGTCTGGATCGGGGCGCCCATCACGCGGATGTTGAGCCCCTGCAACTCGGCCAGGTTGCGCACGGGCTTGTTGACGATCAGGTTGCGCATGCCACCGCCGCCGAAGCCGACCAGCATCACGTCCGCCTTCGCGGCCACTTCATCGGCAATCGGCTGGAGCGCGTCGCTCTCCATGACCTTCTTCCAGTGGGCCTCGTCCCGAAAGAGGAACGGCATGTCCATCAACGGCGCGGCCTTCGAAAACGTGGACATGTGGGACGGCGAAACGAGCGCGTAGTCCACCGAGATGCCCTGGCTCATGTAGGCGAAGAAATCCTTCTCCAGGCCGAGCTCGCTGTTGAGGTAGAGGTCGAAGGCGATCGGTTTCCCGTAGTATTGCTTCACGAGTTCCTCGAACTTGCGCAGCGTGCGGGTGTGGACGTGGGTTTCGTCGAACTGCGCGGCGCCGCGGAGCGTGATCGTCTTGTCCTGGGACGAGCAGCCCGCGAACAGGAGCGCCAACGCGCCCAGCGCGACGACGCGAAGCGTGGAAAAAAAAGTCAGTTTCATGGGGAAAGGCCGGAGGGTTTGCCACCAGCGGGCGAAGCAAAGGGACGAGCGTAGGGACGGAAATCCCAATTGAAAGTCTCGATGCCCGAAGTGGAAAAAAGACGGCGGAACAACCGACTGCTTCGCCGCTCTTTAACGAGCCCGTATCCAGCCGGGCGTGGACGAGCCACGCCCCTACATTTCGAGAGCCCCGCCTTTAACTGCGCCTCCGCATTTTGTAGGGGCGTGCCTCGTGCACGCCCAAGACTTCCGGTCGGCCGCCCTTCCACTGCAACAGCCCTAAGCCTTCACCCACTGCATGACATGATCCGCCACCGCCACGAGTTCGCCGCGCTCGTTCGTGGCCTCGACCTTGGCGTAGGTCCGATGCTTCGCGAGGTCGGTCCGCTCCACCGCATAGGTGATGGTTACGGTGTCGCCGATGAAGACGGGTTTAAGGAAGCGGATCTTGTCGTAGCCGAGGGACACCGGCGTGTAGCCCTCGGGCGAAGCTGGCGCCTGCGCGATGATCAGGCTCGAGGCCCGCGACATGTACCCGACGATCAAGGCCCCGTGGGCGATCCGCCGGCCGAAGGCCGACTTGCGCATGAAGACCTCGTCGACGTGATTCGGCGCGAAGTCACCGGTGATCCCGGCGAACAGGTACACGTCACTCTCGCTGACGGTCTTCGCGCAGGTGACCTTGGTTCCGGGTACAAGAGGCGGGGATTCCATGGGGTGGGGGCGAACGTTTGATCGATGGGAATCTCACGCGCGGCCGCGAAAAAAAGAACGCGAGGAGAATTGCGGTGGGCGGGCGCAGCAAGACGGCGTCCCTGCGGGAGTGAGGGGCGAAAGGCTCATCCCGTCTTCACTTCGATCTCCCGGTCCTGACCGGTCAGTGGGAGATTGACCCACGCGGAGTTGCGGGCGTGCGAGGCGTGGAACGCGACGATGACTTCGAGCGTGTGCACGGCGTCTTCGGGGGTGCAGGGGAACGGAGCCTTCCGATCCAGGTATTCGAGGATGTCGTTGACCGCGCGATCCATGCTGGTGAGTCCGTCGGCGGCCGCGGCGGCGGGCCAGTTCTCGATCCGGCCATCGCTGTGCTCGATCGACGCCGTCATACCCTTCACGAGCGCGCGTCCCTTGGTGCCGACGATCTCGGTGTGAAATGGCTGGCCCTTCACGAAGTCGGGGGCGTTGACCGTGCCCATGAGCCCGCCGTCAAGGCGAACCGTGCCCCAGCCACCCGGATCCTGGAAATCGGAGCCGCGGCAATCCGGCTTGCCGGCGAGATCGAGCGTGGCAGAGACCGCCTGGATCCGCCGGCTGGTCAGCATCGCGAGCGCGTCGAGCACATGCGTGCCCACGTTACCCAGCCGGCCCGTGCCCCATTGCATGTGCGCGGTGAGGAGATCGCCGAGCACGCCGTCGGCGATGGCGCGTTGGAGGCGGCGGTGCACCGGGTCGAAGCGGCGCTGGTGATTGAAGAGCAGGAGCGTCTGGCTGCGACGGCAGGCCTCGAGCATCCGCTCGCCGTCGGCGATCCGGGTGGCCACGGGCTTCTCGCAGTAGATCACGGGAATGCCGCGTTCCGCGCAGCCCGTCGCGATCTCGGCATGGGCCGGCGAATAGGTCGCGATGCTGACGATGTCGATCGACTCGCGCGCGATCATCTCCCGCCAGTCGGCGTAGGTCTTGGCGCCGGTGCGGGCCTCGAAGCGTTGGCGGCGTCCGAGATCGCGCGTGGCGCCGGCGACGAGCTGGACCCGCGCGTTCCTCTGGTAGGCGGCGGCATGCGTGCCATCCATGTTCTCCACCTTCTGGCCGAGCGCGTCGGCGGAGACGGGATCCGAACCGCCGATCATGCCAAGGCCGATGACTGCTGCGCGATAGGTTGGTTTGCTCATGGGGTGGGTGTGGCGACCAAATTGGGGAGGAGACGAGGAGGCTGGCAATCTTCGGGTCTCAGGATGACAGAACCTTCTGCGAAGTCTGCGGAGCCGGGCGCGGACGAGCCACGCCCCTACACCGTGTTTCGCACCGCACACATTTGTAGGGGCGTGCCTCGCGCGCGCCCGGTTGTCGGCCGCGGCTACGAGGCCGCAAAAAGCGGCGATGGGTGTTTGTCATCTATTAAATGACAAACACGGATGGGCTGGCTCGGCTTAGCGCCGGGGATCTATCACAAGCCGCTCACTTGCTTGTGGCGGACCCGGCCGGTCCGCGCAGGCCGCGGTTGCTGTTATCGCGGGCGTCGTCGGGTCGTGGATAGTCGCGCCAGAGCCAGCGCAACATCTCGGGGAGGATGGCGCCGGCCTGCTTGTTCGAATGCGTGCCAATGCCCCAAGTGAAGTTGACGTCGTAGCCCTTCTCCGTGAGGGCTGCGACCATCTTGCGGTTCTGCGCGTGCCAGTCGCGCTCCGGATTGTAGGTGGCCGCCGCGCCCTCGCCGCGGATCCCGCGGTTGTCGTTTGCGCCGTCCTGCAGGAAAATCCGGCTCGGCTTCTTCTCCGTCTGCCGGATCAAATCGGGAGACACGTGACCGCCGCGGATATTCGTGAAGCTGCCGATCGTGCTG
>CAINHV010000277.1 GCA_903848965.1 uncultured Opitutia bacterium
GCCCCACGCATAGCTTTGGGCTGCGTGATCGCAACGAGGTCGGCGGCGGTAAACGAAACCTGCATGCCGGGATCGTGCGGGATGCCTTCCGCGGTGCAATTCAGCAAACGCCATCGTGACCTGGTTCCCGTCGGCCAGATCTCGCCACGCGGCCCAAGCCCAAATCGCAACCGGTACGAGGCGCCGAGCCCGGAAATTTAACGGTAATCATAACCAGATCCAACTCGCTGCCGCGGTAAATCTCGGGGTGCCCCTTCTGGCGGCCAAATCCCTTCACTTCCGTGACGGTCAGGCCCTCGACCCCGACTTCAGCGAGCGCGGCCTTAACCTCCTCGAGCTTGGAGGTTTTGATGATCGCCATGATCAGCTTCATGAGAAAAAGGAGGCCGCCGGCGTACTCAGCCCGGCTAGAATTGGCGTCCGCTGTTTGGGTCAGCGCGACGGCGAGGCAGACGAACGCGAAGACCCGCGCGGCACGGAGACTACGGTCAACCAAGTGAGATTCAAATTCAGGGGTAATCCTTCCCGCATGATCAGAATTGATTCCTAGCCTTCCAAGGCGACGCACTTTTCGGACTAGACGCGGAGAAGGCGTCCACGCAAAAAAACGGCCGGTCCTTTCGGGACCGGCCGCGTTTGCTGGGAGTGTCAGGCTCCGAATCAGATGGCGGTCTCGCCGCGCTCGTCGGTCCGGATGCGGACGACTTCGTCGAGCGACATGACGAAGACCTTGCCGTCGCCGATTTTGCCCGTCTTGGCGGCTTTGACGATGGTCTCGACCGCCTTGCCGACGGCTTCGTCAGTGACGGCGATCTCGAGTTTCACCTTGGGAAGGAAGTCGACCGTATACTCGCTGCCGCGGTAGATTTCCGTGTGACCCTTTTGGCGGCCGAAGCCTTTGACCTCGGTGACCGTCATGCCCTCGATGCCCGCCGCGGCGAGACCTTCCTTCACTTCCTCGAGCTTGAACGGTTTGATGATGGCGATGATGAGTTTCATGAGTGTGCTGGATCTGGGTTAGTTGACGTAGCCTTCTTCGCCGTGCTCGTTGATATCGAGACCTTGGCGTTCGACTTCCTCCGTCGGGCGGAGGCCCATGATGGCCTTGAGGGCCAGGGCGATGACGGCGGTGGCCACCACGCTCCACACGATGGTGACGATCACGGCCTTGATTTGCTCGCCCATGAGGCCCTCCTTCAGGCCACCCACCACGGAGTTGGCACGCTCGTCAGCGAACACGCCAGTGAGCAGGGCACCCAAGGTGCCACCGACACCGTGCACGCCAAACGTGTCGAGCGCATCGTCGTATCCGAGCATCTTCTTCAGGAAGGAGCAGGCCAGGAACGGAACGATGCCGGCGAGGACGCCGATGATGACCGCGGAGGTCGGGAGAACGAAACCGGCGCCGGGCGTGATAACCACGAGGCCTGCGACGATGCCGGAGCAGAAACCGAGGACACTGGGCTTGCCGCGGGTGATCCACTCGGCGAGGGCCCAGACGAAGCCGGCGGTCGCCGCGGCGAGCGTCGTGGTGGCGAAGGCGTTCGAGGCGATGGCGTCGGCGCCGAGGGCGGAACCAGCGTTGAAGCCGTACCAGCCGACCCAGAGCATGCCGGTGCCGACCATACAAAGGACCATCGAGTGCGGGGGCATCGATTCCTTTTTAAACCCGAGCCGCGGCCCGAGGATGATGCAGAGCACGAGCGCGCTCCAGCCTGAGGTCATGTGCACCACCGTGCCACCGGCGAAGTCGATCGCCTTGATGCCGGCCGCCGGGTTCAGCGGACCGCACATATAACCGGTCGTCGCCCAGACCATGTGGGCGAACGGGAAGTAAACGACAAACATCCAGATGGCCACGAAGGCGAGAACCGCGGAGAATTTCATGCGCTCGGCAATCGCGCCCACAATCAGCGCGGGTGTGATGATGGCAAAACTGAGCTGGAACATCGCCCACATGATGTCGCTGATCCAATAGTAGCCCGCCCCGGTCTTGCCGGCCTCGACGCCATTGAGGAACTTGTTGCTGAGGTCGCCGATGAAGGCGTTGCCCGCACCGAAGGAGAGGCTGTATCCGACCGCCCACCAAAGGATGGTGACGAGGCCCGCGATGCCCATGCATTGCGCGAGGACGGAGAGGACGTTCTTCCGCCGGACGAGGCCTCCATAGAAGAGGGCCAGACCGGGCAGCGTCATGAAGATGACCAGCGCGGTGCTGACCATCTGCCAGGCATTGTGGCCGGGACCGGGACCGGGAATCTTCGACGCCACATCGGGAGTGCGCGCCGTGTTGTTCACGTACGCTTCCAAGTCGGCCACCCGTTGTTCGACCGTCGGCTCCTTCGGGGTCGCGGGCGCGGCCGCATCAGCGGGCGCAGCGGTTTGGGCAAAGAGCGTTCCCAGACTGAGCCCTGCAAAGAGGGCTAGGAACGCAAATGGTTTCAGGCGGAGGCGTGAAAGGATCATGCGCGGAGTGGTTTTGTGGTTGAGAGCTGACCGTTCGAATCGACAACCCACCACCTGGACCAACCAGTTCGCGGGGCACCGACTCGACGCCACGCTTAAGCAGCACCCATGCCAATGATTGCTGCGTAACCATCGCAGCGTTCCATCCCCGGCCGCAGATTTATACTGCGCCCTGCGCTTCAGGATTTTATGTCGGAAATGTAGCCCTCTTCGCCGTGCTCGCTAAGATCGAGACCTTCGGTTTCAGCCTCGATGGTTGGCCGCAATCCGACCACCCGGCGCACCAGGAGCGCAATGAAGGCCGTGCCGACGGTCACGAGAAGTAGAGTGACGGCAATACCCTTCACCTGCTCCACCCAGAGCCCTCGTCCCACAAGTCCGCCCAAGTGAGTCGCGAGATTCGGATTGGCCGAAGTCGAAGCAAAGACACCAGCGATCACCAGTCCGATTGTGCCACCGACACCGTGCACGCCGAAGACATCGAGCGCGTCGTCGTAGCCAAGCCAACCCTTGACCTTGGTGCAGGCGAAGAACGAAACCGTCCCGCCCAACACGCCCGCCACCATGGCGCCGGTCACATCGACAAAGCCGCAGGCCGGAGTGATCGTCACGAGCCCCGCCAGAGCGCCCGAGCAGAAGCCCAGCACGCTCGCCTTGCCGCGCACGAGATACTCCATGAACGCCCACGATCCCGCCGCGACCGCCGCCGCGAGCGTTGTTGTCGTGAACGCATTGGCCGCAATGCCGTCGGCCGCGACCGCCGAACCCGCATTGAACCCATACCACCCAAACCACAACAGGCCCGTGCCCGTCATCGACAGCACCAGGCTGTGGGGAGGCATCGGCGTCTTCCCGTGTCCGAGCCGCGGCCCCAAAATTATGCAAAGCACCAGCGCGGAGTAACCCGAGGCCATCTCGACCACCATGCCACCGGCGAAATCGATTGCCTTGATCGCCGCCCCTGCGTTCCAGACGCCGTTCATCAGCCCATTGACGCCCCACACCATGTGCGCAAGCGGACAGTAAACCAGCAGCAGCCAGAGCGTCACCACAAGGAGGATGGCGGAGAACTTCATCCGCTCGACCACCGCTCCGATCAGGACGGCCGGCGTGATGATCGCGAAGGCCAGCTGGAACATCGCAAAGACATTGTGCGATACCCAGAACGAGTAATCCGGATTCGGCGCGCTGCTCACCCCGCGCAGGAAAAAATACTCCGTGCCCCCGAGGAAGGGACTGTTGAAGTTCTTGCCGAACACGAGGCTGTAGCCGACCGCCCACCAGAGCACCGTCACCAAACTCGCGATTCCGAGGCACCAGGCCATGACCGACAGCACGTTCTTGGTCCGTACAAGCCCCCCGTAGAAAAGCGTCAGACCGGGCAACGTCATCAGCAGCACCAGCGCGGTGCTGACCATCATCCAAGTGTTGTGCGCCGGTCCCGGCAGCGAACTCGTCGGCGTACTGAGACCAGCCGGAATGGTGCCGGCGGAATTTTTCAGTGCGGCCGTGGGATCCGCATTCGCGACATAGGCCTCGAGACTCGCGAGGC
This sequence comes from uncultured Opitutia bacterium, assembly GCA_903848965.1. GTDB lineage: Bacteria > Verrucomicrobiota > Verrucomicrobiia > Opitutales > Opitutaceae > ER46. The sequence continues at coordinate 4,019 of CAINHV010000277.1, forward strand.
GCTGCTCAATCGAGGGCACTGGCGCGGGCGGTCCGTCCGCCGCGCCAGCGGCTTGAGCCTGCAGACCGGAGGACAGCGCCGCGAGCGCAAGCGAGGCCAGAAAGACAAGACGGGTAATGATTTGGGACATCGGAATGGGGTTGCTGCGATGAGAGCCATTCATGTGACACACGCAATGCACGAGGCACACGCGGACACGTTATGACAGAGGCATTGTCACGGATGAGAGTCTGGGTAGTGCCGGTCTCCGACCGGCATCCGCCAGTCAAAGACTGGCGCTACGGGGAAAGCCGTTCGACAGCCTCACCACCTGGCATTCGCTTCAATCAAAGGCGCTGAGCTGGTCGGACGCCGACCGCCCGACCGTCGACGGCACGCTACCTTCCTAGACGGCCGACTCGCCGCGCTCGTCCGTCCGAATCCGCACCACTTCCTCAAGCGGAATCACGAAAATCTTGCCGTCGCCAATTTTCCCGGTCTTTGCCGCCTTCGCGATCGCATCGATGGCCTTGCCCGCGACATCGTCCGCCACCGCGATCTCAATCTTCACCTTCGGCAGGAAATCCACGGTGTATTCGCTGCCCCGATAGATCTCGGTATGACCCTTCTGCCGTCCGAAACCCTTCACCTCGGTCACCGTCATCCCTTCAATCCCGGACGCGGCCAGCGCTTCCTTAACTTCTTCGAGTTTGAACGGTTTGATGATGGCGGTGATGAGCTTCATGCGCGAGGGGTGTTGAAAAGGAAGTTCTTGTTACCGGGCAGGCTTCGCGGCGCAAGCTATCGTTGCCGATCGGGAAATTCGCGGCCTGAAACGTCTCCAAACTCGCGTCTCGTCAGCCGGCTCCTGGCTGGCGCCCCTCGTCCGTAAGGCCGCCGTCGGAGGCACTTCATCGGCGAGCGGCCGAAACCCATTGGTGTCGGGCTGCCGCCCGTCGGCAGGCCCCAAATTCACGCGGCAAGATGAGCCCGTCGCCAGCGACGGCCCTACTTCAACTACACGATCCCGACTGAGCGGGGAATCGCCTACGGCCCCAACAGCCACGCCGCCGCGGCCGCGCGATCACCGTTGGGTGCCAGGGTCAGGGCCGAGGTCGCCTGCGCCATCGCATAGACTCGCTTCGGCAGGATCAGATCGCTCTCGCCGCTTAACCAGGCCTTACCCGGTGCGCCGAGTGCGAGGAGGCCGGGGAGATCGCCATACTTGGCGCCGCCGGGCAGGAAATTTGGATCCCGATAATCCGTGAGCCGGGCGAACCGAAATCCGCCGGTGTCCACGGCGATGCGATCGATCGCGCTCCCAGCCACGGCCCGCGCCGCAGCCACGATCGGACCGGCCTCGTCAAATCCGGCCACATCCACCGCCGTCGATCGAGGAAACCCGCCCTCCGACTCGCCGCGGATCATTCTCACCAACCCCAGGACGTCATGCACCCGTTGAGCGAACAGCGAGTGGTTATAGCCCAAGGTGTACCCGGCGAACTCGCGCGGATTCGCCACGGTGCGCGCGGGGCCGGCGGACTTCCCCGCGGCGAGGAACTCGCCCTGCAGAAAAAGATCCGCACTCACCACCATCACACCGGCGGCCACCAGGCGACCGACCTCCGGGCGCAACGTTCCGTCAGCCTGATACAGGGAAGCCTTGCCGCCGCGATCAAGCCACACCACCGCGCGACCACTCGCGCGACGCGGATGAAGATAAATCACCGGCACTTCCTCGCCGGAGCTCGGATGGCGCAAAAGCCCACGAACCTCCCGATGGTCGCCGGATTCTTTCTCACCGATTGGAACCCACTGCCCGCGGCCCCCATCGGCCAGCGTACGACCGATGATCGCCTCGACCCCGCCGCCGGCCAGCTGTCGGAACGCCTCCAGCGATCCCGCGGACGTCTCGAGTTGGCGCTGCGCGTCGTCATGCCACCACTTTGCCAGCCCGCGCTCGAAGATGTCCCCGGCCGCCTTGGGCGCCGGATGCGTGGCGTCCCACACGGTGAGATCGACGCGACCGATTCGTTCGTAGTCGCGCTCGACCACCGGTGACAACTCGCCCAACGCGAAGTGCCGGTTCAGCCAGGTGTAGAACGCGGAGCGCGAGACGGCGTTGTAGTTGTGCGGGAAGTGCTCGCCCCGGTGGAGCATCACGTTGTCGGGTGCACCGAGAAAGGCGTAGAATTTTTGCAGCTCCGGGAACCCCTTCGTTGCCATCTCCCGCGTCCAGTCGTTGGCGGTCGTCATCCCGATCGGCTTCGGGGCGAACAGCGCGGCGAACTCGACGTTGCCCGTGCCCACCCGCAGCAGGCTCGCGTTCTCGCACGTGCAGCCGCCCTGCATCGCGGTGCTCACCATCACCGCCGGAAACGAATGCGTGATCCGGGAATCGATCGCCGAGAGCAGCATGGTCTGCGTCCCGCCCCCACTCGCGCCGGTGATCGCCACGCGCTTCGGATCGATGCCAGGCAGGCTGAGCACAAAATCGAGCGACCGAATCGCATTGAGGGTCTGCAGACCCATCACGCTCTGCAAATGAGCCTCGGCCGGCGGGCTGAAGAAGCCCCAAGTGTCCGGGCCGCTCATCTCTCTGCGCTGGGTGGTAAACCGGTGCACGAGTTCGAACGAGAGCTGCTGCGCGTCGGAATTTCCCAGCGTGTCCCACTGCCATACCACGCAACCCATCCGCGCGAGTTGCACGCCCATCGACTGGAAGCGATTCCGTCCGCTGCCCTCGAAACGCTCCGCCCCCGTGGCCAGCTCCTCGCGAAACTTGTCGTCGGCCTCCTCAAAGAATCGCGCATCGCGCCAATGTCCGTGCGCGACCAACACCACCGGAAGCGGGCCTGTTCGACCCTTGGGCCGATAGAGATTTCCCGTGACGAAGAAACCCGGCGCGCTCTCAAAATACGCCTTCTCCACCGTGTAGTCGGGTTTCTCGATCCGACCATGAATCACCGCGTTCAGCGGTGTCTTTCCCGGCATCGGCCAGAGCCCCTGTGAAACCAGAATCTGGCGGCGGACGATGGCCGCGCGCCGCTCCCATTCCTCCTTCGTGGCCGGCGGCGTGAAGGGAAAGTAACCGTCGAGATCCTTCAACGGCTGCAGGCGGACATCATTCGGCAGGCTGTCTTCGGGCAAAACCCGGGGTGCCGCCGCGACCGCGGAGCCCATGGCCATCCCGAGGCCCAGCGTAAGGAAAAAGGGCAGGCGCAGTGACGCGAAGAGAAATCTCATAGTGACAATCGAACTAGCGCGCGGCGCCGTCCGTGGAGGGTGACGCGATCAATTTCTGGATCAGGGATTCAAGTTCCGCCTCGGGCATCAGGCCGGGCCGGTAGAGCCGGACGATCCCGGCGCGATCCACCACCGTCAGCGTCGGCGTCGTGCTGACTCCGTACCGCCGATGATTGGTGTCATTGAGGGTGACCGGGACGCGCGCCATCCAAGCATACGACGAGTCGCGAATCTGTTCGATATATCGATTTTCCTCCTCGGGCCTGGCCGCCACCCCGCCGGCGGCGTATCCAAAGCGCTGGGTCGGGGCCACGATGACCAGGCCCTGAGAGCCATATTTCTGATTCAACCGCTCGAGGATCGGTCCCTGCGCCTTGCAGTCGCTGCACCAATGCGCCCAGAAAAAAAGCAGGACAACCCGACCCTTGAGTTCGACCAGCGTCGGCGGGCTCGCGCCCAGAGATTCCGATAGATCGAGAGGCGGCGCCACGGTGCCTTCGAGGCTCAGGAGATTGAGGTTTTTCTGGATGCGCTTGTGGAGTGAGGTACCGCCGTACGTCTGCAGTTCGCCCGCGAGGAAGGCCACGGCCTCACTTCGTTGCCCACGTTCCGCGGCGACTCGGCCGAGGGTCTCGATCGCCGCTCCGAACGCGATCGGGAACACATCCTCCTGATCCATCGTGCGTCGCTTCAGCTCGGCGAGGCCAAGGGTGTAGGTTTCCCGCGCGTAGGTCTCCGCCATATCGAGCTTCTGCGCCGCGAGCGCGCCGCGTCCCAGCCACGAGAGAGCGAGGAGCATCTCGGGCGTGACGCCCTGGGCCGCCCGGTAGGTCCGCACGATCTGCTCGGCCCGGCCAAAATCAGTGGCCATCGCGGCCCGGACCATCGCGACCACCGTTCGCGGAGTCGGCGCGGGTTCGGCCGACTGTGGCGGAACGGCTGCGGCCTGAGCGAACACGCCGGGATGTTGCACAGCCACCGCGGTACCTTCCGGCACCACGCGCACGCTCCAGGTCGCAATGGCGGTCGTCGGCGGAAAACATGCGCGATCGTTGCACGCCTGATAACGGAGTCGACCGAGGATCGCGATCTCGCCGGGCGCCACGGTTGCGGCCACCCGCGCCCGCACGTGGATCGTGAATTCATGACCGAACACCGCGAGGGGCTGGGGCAGGCCCGCCTGCTGGAGATCGCTCGACGGCGGATAGTCGATGGCATCGATCGTCACGCCGGCCGGCGCCTCGATCGAAAGCACCGTGGGAATAAAGGCCGGATCGCGCGGGGCATTCGACTGCACATGCAGGCCCTCCGAAAGCCGCACTCGCAGTGCCAGCCGAACCGCGGCGCCGGCGCGAACGCCGTCGGACTCCACCAGCGCGTCGATCTGCGCCGGTGCCCGACCCAGCTGGGCGAACGCGGTCGCACCACCCGCCACCACGCCGGCCATCAAGAGGCCCATCGCCAAGAGTCGCATGCCGGACCGTGATTCATTCCCCGGGTCGAGTCAGGCCCGAAAGCAAACCTGGCGACCCAGGCGGACGGATTTTAGTCTTGTCCACGCCGACGCCGGCGAGTGTTGCTAGCGCTTCCTCCGGCGCGTCGTTCCCCGCGCAGATCCGATTCCTGCTCCTTCACGCCCCTCCCCTCCCATGATGAAAACACTACGGCACCTTGGATTCTTGCTGGGCAGCCTCGCCCTGATAGCCGCGACGGCACCCGCCGCCCAAACTCCCGACACGACCGCCTGGAAGGCCGGCGCAGTCTCGATTGACATCACCCCCGAGGGCCCGGTCTGGCTCGTCGGTTTCGGTTTCCGCACCAAGCCCAGCGACAGCGTCGCGCATCCCTTGTACGCCAAGATTCTCGCGATTGAGGACTATGCCGGCGCGCGGCAGGTCTTCGTGACCCTGGATTTGCTCGGCGTGCCCGTGAGCATGCGCAACGAAATCGTGCGACAGGTAAGCGAGAAGCACCAACTGCCGAACGAGGCGCTGCTGATGAATGCGTCCCATACGCACTCCGGCCCGTCCGTCGAGGGCCGTGGAGTCAGCGATCCGACGCTCCGGAAGAAGGGCGAGGACTACGGAAAGATGCTCACTGCGAAAATCGTCCAGGGAATCGGTGACGCACTCGGCAAGCTGGAACCCGCGAAACTCTTCTACACTCGCGCCCGCGCCGGGTTCGCCATGAACCGCCGCCTGCCAGTGGCCCACGAGGTCATCAACAGCCCCTATCCCGACGGGCTCGTCGATCACGATGTCCCGGTGCTCCGCGTTGTCGGAGCCGACGGCAACCTCAGGGCCATCATGTTCGGCTACGCCTGTCACAACACCACCGCGAACTTCCAGAGCATCAACGGTGACTATGCCGGCTTCGCGCAGTCCTACGTCCAGGAAAACCGCCCGGGCGTCGTCGCCCTGTTCATGATGGGCGCCGGGGGCGATCAGAATCCCTATCCACGCCATCTCAACATTGAGCAGGCGAAGCACCATGGCCGCAATCTGGCCAACGCCGTCGAAACCGCCCTGCTGGTCACCCGGCAAAAGGCGCTCCACGGGCCGCTGCGGAGCGCGTACGAGACCGTCGACATTGCCTATGCCGACATCAGCCGCGCCGACCTCGAACGACGCGCCCGCTCGACCACCGCGAGCGAAAAGACCCGCGCCGAGGCGCTCCTGAAACAGCTCCAAGCCGGGAAGGAAATCCCGCAGAGCTATCCCTGCCCCGTGCAGGTAATCCGGTTCGGAACGGATGTGACCCTCATCGCAATCGGTGGCGAGACGACCGTCGACTATTCGCTGCGCCTGAAGCACGAACTCGCCGGTGGCTCGTCCTCCGTCTGGGTCGCCGGTTACTCCAACGACTACTTCGGTTATCTGGGCAGCAAGCAGGTGATTCTCGGCGGTGGCTACGAGGGCTACTCCGCCAATCTCGGCCGGCATCCCGGGCCGTGGGCGACCTCGACCGAGGACCGCGTCATCGGCAAGGCGTTCGACCTCATCCAGGCGACCAATCGCTGAGCGCAGCCGCTCTCACGCTTCCTTTATCAACCTGGCACGGGTCCTCGCGGCCCGTGCCTTTTGCTGAACCCGGGGCGGCGCCGAAGCCACGGCGCGACTCCCGACCCGTTCGCCACGGCTCCCCTTGCCACGTCCGCCCGTTCCGTTTTCATTCCAATCACCGATGCGCACCCTTCTCCCCTGCCTCCTGGCCTTGTCCTGCGTCGCACCGCTCGCCGCCCAAGTGGGCGACGCCGGCGACATCGATCGTTCCAAGCCGTCGCCGAACTGGCACATCCCGCCCGCGCCCGTCCGGACGCCGGAGGAATCGATGCAACAGTTCGAGCTGCCGCCGGATTTCCGGATGGAGCTGGTGGCCGCCGAACCTCTCGTGCAGGACCCCGTCGCGATGCAGTTCGACGAGCGTGGCCGGCTCTGGGTGCTGGAATGGCCGTCGTACAATCGGTATCTCCGCGGCGTTTTCCCGGGCCTCGAAAAACTCGAGCCGCCCAAGTCGAATGTCGTCATCCTCGAGGACACGAATGGCGACGGACGGATGGATAAGCGCACCGTCTTCCTCACCGGCTTCGACTGGCCCCGCGGCCTCCAAGTCATGCGCGACGGCGCCCTCGTGATCAAGCTGCCCGAAATCGTCTTTGCCCATGACACCGACGGCGATGGCAAGGCCGACCGCGAGGAAGTCCTGGTGACCGGACTCGAGATTCCCGCCAACCCGCACGGCGCGCAGAGCAATTTGTTGCTGATGATGGACAATTGGGTCCACGGCTCCCGGTTCGAAAAGCGGATGCGGCTCATCGACGGCAAATGGGAGTCCAAGCCGACCTTGAGCAACCGCGGCCAGTGGGGAATCTCGCAGGACAACTACGGCCGGCTCTTCTACGCCTCCAACGGCGACCATCTCCGCAGCGACCTCGTGCCCGCGCCATACTTCACGCGAAACCCCAACTTTCCACTGCTCGCCGGCGTCGATGTCGTCCCTCCGCCCAACCAGAACACGTACCCGCATGCCGCCACTCCGGGCATCAACCGCCGGGTGCAGCTCCGCGACGACGACGGCCGGCTGGCGGTCTTCACCGCCAACACGGCCCCACACGTTTACCGCGGCGACCAGTTTCCCGCGGAATATCAGGGCAACGTTTTCCTCGGCGACGTCGCCGGGCGCTTCATGCGCCGCAGCGTGCTGACCGAGAAGGAAGGGCTCATCACCGCCGAGAACGCCTACGTGAAGCAGCAGCGGGAGTTCATGTTCTCGAAGGATGAACGCTTCCGCCCGACCTACACGACCACGGGTCCGGACGGCGCACTCTACGTCGCGGACATGTACCGTGGCATCATTGAGGGACACATTTTCCTCACGAGCTACCTGCGCCAACAGATCATCGATCGCAGCTTGGAAAAGTCGTTCCTCAACATGGGACGCATCTATCGCATCGTGCACACTGGCCGAACCGGCGCTCCCGCTCCCCGGGTCGCCCCGGGCAATGCCGCCGGCTGGGTCGAACATCTGGCACACCCGAACGGTTTCTGGCGCGACACCGCCCAGCGCTTAATCGTGGAAAGCGGAGACCAGAAGCTCGCGCCCGCACTCCGCCAGATGGTGCGCGAGCACGACAACGAACTCGCCCGGCTCCACGCCCTGTGGAGCCTCGAGGGCCTCAAGGCGGTCGACACCGCTCTGCTTACAGCGGCCCTCGGCGACCGTTCCACCGAAGTCCGGAAGGCCGCGCTCCGTCTTTCGGAACCAAACCTCAACGACCCGGCGCTCGCTGCCCGCGTCATCGCCCTCGCGGACGACGACCGCATCGAAGTGCGCCGCCAGTTGCTCTTCACCCTTGGCGAAGGCCAGGGTCCTGCCTTCGAGGTCGCGATGGCCCGACTCCTCGCGCGGGATGCGAACCAGCCTTTCATGGTCGAGACGGCGGTCAGCGGATTGCATAATCGCGAATTCACCGTCCTCGAACGCCTGCTGCAGGATCCGAGCTGGGCTCAGGAACGTCCGGGCGCTGCCAAGCTCTTCCGTGCCCTCGCGCATGCGATCGTCAACAGCGGCAAGGCCTCGGAACTGGAACGCCTTCTCGCCACCGTCGGTGACACCGCCAACAAACCCCTCTGGCTGCGCACTGCGGTCCTGGATGGCGCCGCCGAGCCCAAGAAAAAAGGCCTGACGGCCATTCCCGCCAGCCTGGCTGCGCTAGAGAAATCGACCTCGGCCCCGATCCGCGAACGCGCCGCGACGATTGGTGCCGACTGGCGATCGCCACTCCCCCCGCCGCCCGTCGTCGATCCCGACGCCCCGACGCGCCGGCTCGAACCCGGTTTCGACAAGGGTCGCAGCCTCTTCGCGATTTGCGCCGCCTGCCACGGACCGGAGGGCCTCGGCACGCCCGGCCTCGCTCCCGCGCTCGCCACCTCGGCGATCGTCGCCAGTTCGACCGACGAAGTGATCCGCAGCATTCTCAATGGCCGGAACCAGGATCGGAAGAACCCCAACTATCCCGACATGCCTCCGCTCGGCGGCCTGCCGGATAGTGATATCGCCGCGCTCGTGACCTACGTCCGCACGCGCTGGGGCGGACTCCACGGCAACGTCACGCCGGCACAAGTGCGCCAGGCCCGCGACAGCACGCCGTAGTTTGGATTGGATGTGGCATGGGTCTCCCGACCCATGAAAGCGGATCCGCCTTACCCTACGATCTGCACGGGCCCGGAGGCCCGTGCCACTCCCTGCCCCAAATTAGGCGATCTTCAGCAGCTTCTTCGCGTTACCGTAGAGAATCTTGCGCTCGACTTCCTTGCTCGGCGCCAGGCGACGAATCGCGGCGATCGTGTTCGCGGCGAAGCACGACGGCGCCACCCCGGTCGTTTCGGCGCAGTCGCTGCCGTAGACGAGCTTGTTCTGGTGGCGGTTGAGGAAGTCGCGATAGAACGCCTCGTCGCGCGCAATCGCCCCGTATCCGGAACGCGCCGACACGTCCGCGTAGCAATTCGGATAATCCGTCAGGTAACGATCCGTAATCCCGCCCGGCGTGATCGGTCCGGTCGGGTAGGAATTTTTCTGGTCGTGATTCTTGTCGATGTTGCCCCACCACGCGACGGCGTGACCGATAAAGTTCACCGTCGGAAACTTCTCCAGCACCTTGCCGAACCGCTCGATGTGCTTGTTGTAAAGCTCGTGCTCGAAGTGGAGAATCACGGGCACGTTATACTCCCGCGCCAGCTCCGCGATTCGGATACTGCCGGGAGAATCGCAGTCGATGCGGAACTTCTGCTCGCCGATCCCGATGGCACCGAGCTTGAGATGCTTCTCGATCACCTTCGTGGCCTCGGGATGATCGGTCACCTCGTTCGCGAAGAACAAAAACTCTCCGGGTCGCGCCAGACTGAATTGGCGCGCGGGTTCGTTCTCGCCCGAGCCGCCCGGATGCCCCGCGTTGCGCACGCCCGAGGGCAGGAGAATCGTGAGGGTCACTCCCAGCGCCTTCTGGTGCGCGAGGAAAACCGGATCTGTGCGACCCGAGTAACTCAGGTGCCCATGTACATCGATAATGGGCTCCGCGGCATTGGCGCCGGCAGCGGGCAAGTGACGAGCGAGCGCCAGCGAACCTGCGGCAAAAACGGAGGTGCGAAGAAAATCCCGGCGCGAGACGGGATGAAGGGACGATTCGGAGCGGTTCAGATTCATATGGGTAATTGGCAACGGGGTTCCGCCCAGTAACCAAAGTTCACCGCCGCGCTGCAAGGGCGATTAAGTCCGCAGGCTCGAGTGGCACGGGTCTCCCGACCCGTGAAATTCCATCC
>CAINHV010000278.1 GCA_903848965.1 uncultured Opitutia bacterium
CACCGGCCTGCTCAAGCCGAACATCAGCGCGATGGTCGGCCAGTTGTACGCCCCCGGCGATCTGCGGCGCGATGCCGGCTTCTCGATCTTCTACATGGGCATCAACGCCGGCGCCTTCATGGCCCCGTTTGTCACCGGCTTCCTCGCCCAGCACAGTGCGTTCAAGGGCCTGCTCGCGCGTTGGGGCCTGGATCCGAATCACTCGTGGCATTGGGGCTTCGCGGCCGCGGGGGTCGGCATGGTCCTCGGCCTGATTGTGTTTGTGATGTTCGGCGGCGAGTTGAAGCAAGTCGGCCCGGCCCCGGCGCGAACCCCGGGCGCGTGGAAGAAACCGGTGATCGCCATGGTTGGCACCCTGGGTCTCGCGGCGATTGTGGCCCTTTCGGATCAGCCGGCGTTCACCTGGCTTCGCTATCTCTTCATCCTCGTGCCGATCGGCCTGATGATTTGGTTCGGACGATCGCCGGAGCCGAACGTCCGCCGGCTCGGCGCGATTTTCTTCTTCTTCATCGGAGCCTTCATTTTCTGGGCGCTCTTCGAGCAGGCCGGCACCTCGCTCAGCCTCTTTGCCGATCGTTTCACGGCCACGCATGTGGGCGGGATCGAGGTCCCCTCTTCGTGGTACCAGGCGGCCAATCCCGTTTTCGTCATCCTGCTCGCCCCGCTGTTCGCGATCCTCTGGACGCGGCTCGGCGACCACCAGCCCTCGAGTCCGCTGAAGTTCACGATCGGGCTCTTCTTTCTCGCCCTCGCCTTCAGCCTGATGATCCCGGCCGCGAAACTCGCCCTCGCCGGTCGGGTGAGCCCCCTCTGGCTGCTGGGCCTTTATTTCCTGCAGACCGTCGGTGAAATGTTCCTGAGCCCGGTCGGCCTGAGCACGTTCACCAAGCTCGCCCCGCGCCATCTCGTCGGCGTGATGCTGGGCATCTGGTATCTGGGCGCCGCCTTCGGCAACAAGTTCGCGGGTGTGCTGGCCGCCAGCTTCGGCGAGGGAAATGCCGAGAACCTCGATCGCTTCTTCGGCCAGCAGGCGCTGGCGGTGCTAATCATTGCCGGGATCTTTCTCGCCCTCGTGCCGTGGGTCCGCCGCCGCATGGACGGGGTCAAGTAACGAACCTCGTCTCCCGGCCGGAGATTGCAGCCGCGAGCGCGTCCGCACCACGCCTGGCCTGCCTCGGCCTGATCGTCGCAGGGGTGGTCGGCCTGAAGGTGTTGACCAAGTAGTCCTGGCGCCGGGCCGAACCCGCCGAAGTAGCGCCGGTTTCTGACCGGCGAAGAACGGTCTCTGGGTCGTACTCCGCCGGTCAGAGACCGGCGCTACTCCCTCCGCCGCCTTCGCCCTTGCCCGGCGCCGCGACGTCGGGCAGCAACCCTTTCACTCATGAGCACCGCGCCAACGTTCGAACTCGGCATTCTCAACAAGGGCTATTTCGACGGCGGCGATGGCGGCCCGCTCCGGTACACGCCGGATCAGATGGCGCAGACCTGCGCGGAGATGGAACTCGATCTCGAGATCACGGTTCGCTCCAACGGCCACATCAAGCCGGAGCGCGCTCCGGACGAATTGCCGCCGATGGCCGAGGCGCTGGCAAAGCGCGGCCGCAAGCTGCTCTGCCTTGCCCTCGACACCGTCCGGCCCGACGAGCCGCACTGGCAGAAGACCGTCCTCACCGCGAAGCAGCTCGGCCTGAAGCAGTATCGGCATCGGGGTTTCAAATACACTCCCGGCAAACCGCTGCAGGCCCAGGTCGCGGACTTCCATGCCATGGCCCGCGAGTTCGCCGACTTCAACCGGCAGGTCGGCATCCAGGCAGTGTACCAGATTCACTGCGGCCGCGAGATGGCCGGCGGCGCCGCCTGGGACCTTGACCAGATTCTCGGCGACATCGATCCGCAGTGGTTCGCGATCGCCTTCGATGTCCGCCACGTGATGGTCGAACAGGGTCTCTCCTGGCCGAATGCCGTCGAACTGCTCGGGCCGCGCATCGCCGCCCTTTGCATCAAGAGCTTCCAGTGGGACGGCCGGAAGCCCGTTGATGTCCCCCTCGGCCAGGGTAATGTCGATCAGGAGATTGTTCGACAGGTCGTCGCCGCCCACGGGGGGCCGATGCCAACCTTCATCCATCTCGAACACCGTCCCGCGGTGCCGGTCCCCTTTGCGCAGCGCGCCGAAATCGTCGAGGCGTTCCGCGCCGATGCCCGGGTGCTGCGCGGCTGGCTGGGGATTTGAGGATCAATCCAAACCGGAACCACGAAGGCACGAAGACACAGAGTTCCGGGCGATCCCTGCTGTCAGCCTTCCGGATCAACTGGAGCTCGGGAACAAAATCCCCCACGTCGTCACCGACAAACGACAGGCGCCCCTGCCTCGGGCACTCCGCGTCTTCGTGCCTTCGTGGTTAAACGGTTTGGATTTCGCCGGCCGGGCCGGTATGGGTTCAGGATGTCTATCACCCTCGGCCTCGACATCGGATCCTCGTCCGTCATCGCCGGTCTGCTGCGCGGAACCAAGGTCCTGGCCGAGTCGCCGCGCGCCTTCTTCAAGTCGCGCCATTTCGGACCCGCCGTCGAAGTCGATCCCGCCACCCTGCTGACGGCCGTACGCACGGCGATCGCGGGACTCGGCCCCAAGGTGCGGGAGGTCGACGCGATCGTTTTTGCCACTATGGGTCCAGCCTGGGTCGCGATGGATCGCAAAGGGCATCCGTTGACCGCCATCATCACCCATCAGGATCGGCGCAGCATCGTGGAGGCGCGCGAGCTCGAAGCCCGGCTGGGCAAGGAACGGCACCTCGAACTTTGCGGCTGCCGGCCTTTCCCCGGCGGCATCAGCTCCACGAGTTGGGCCTGGTTCCGGCGCCATCAGCCCGCGAAGCTGCGGAAGGCCGACCTCGTCGGCCACCTGAACACTTTTCTCCATCGGCAGCTCACCGGCGCGCGGGTGATCGATCCGTCGAACGCGTCGTTCACCGGACTCTACGACACGATGACGCTCAAGGGCTGGAGCGCGGAACTCTGTGCCAACCTGGGCGTGAGCGAGTCCCTGCTGCCCGAAGTCCTCGAGGCCGATGTCATCGCCGGCGAAATCACTCCCGCCGCCGCGCGGGCCTACGGGCTCAAGGCCGGCACGCCTGTCATGACCGGCTTGATGGACGGCAGCGCGGGCATGCTGTTCACCGGCGCAAAGGCGGGGCAGTTGTTCAACGTCGTGGGCTCGACCGACGTCCTCGCCCTCTGCACGGACCGGCCGAAACCGCACGAGAGCCTGTTGACCCGCGCGCTCGGCGTGGACGGAAAATGGCTCCAGGTCAGCACGCTGGCCGCGATGGCGTCATCGATCTATTGGGCGCGGGATCAATTTTTCTCCGGGATGCCTATCGCGGAGTTTCAGGCCGAGCTTCGCCGGCTCAGTCGCGCGGGTCCCAAAGCCGCGGGCTCGGTCGCGTTCGAGCCGTACATGGCCGGCGAGCGCACGAGCCTCGAGCAACGCCAGGGTGCGTTCACGGGCATCACCCTCGCGACGACGAAAACGAACCTGCTCTCCGCCATCATCGAGGGTCTCACGCGCGCCAGCGCCGACCGGCTGCCGCTGCTCGAGGCCACGGGTACTCCGCTGTTGAAGACCGTCGCAGTGTCCGGCGGCTCCGATCGGCTTGACCAACTCATGCACCGCGACTGGCGCGGGTCGTGGCGGTACCGTTCGGTGACCGACGCCACGATGCGCGGGCTTGGAATGCTCACGCCGCGGGAACGGTGAGATTTTCGAATTTGGATTCTCGATTTTCGATTGGGAACAGAGATTGGACGGAACCGTTCCCGAGCAGGGATAACGTGAGGCCGCCCCTCGCCGGCGTTCCGCTTTGCGACGGAAGAGCTCGGTGTGGCGACCAGCGCCAGCCCTACACCCTTCGGTGTCCTTCGTTAGCCTTGCATCGCTTCGCGAAGATCGGGACCGCCCGGCAAGGGGCTGAACTTCCCGATCTCCCCGATCTTCCTGTTCAGATTGGTCGGGGCCGATTCCTGGCTTCCTGGATTCCGGCTCAACCCCTCCGCGTCGTGGTCTGATTCGTGGCGGCGTGGCATGGGTCTCCTGACCCATGCAGACCGTAACACGATCGGATCCGA
>CAINHV010000279.1 GCA_903848965.1 uncultured Opitutia bacterium
CCCGCCCCCGCATGAGTGAACCCCTCTGGCGCAAACCGCATTGGTTTGTCAGTCCGCACAACTTCGATGCCCGCGTTCAGATTCCACCGCACCCGGTGGAGTTGCATGATATCACCGTGCGGGACGGCGAGGAGTGCGCCGACGTTGCCTTCACGGTCGACGACAAGGTGCGGATCGCCGAGGCCCTCGCCCGCGCGGGCATTCGGCGGATGGAATTATTTCTCATCGTGCCGGGTTGGCTGGAGGCCGTCCGGGCGATCATGCAGCGCCAGTTGCCGTTGCAGCTCTACGTCACCTGGCAGCCAGGACGGGTCGAGCGGACGCTCGAACTCGGCGTGCGTCACGTGATGGTCTGGCATCGAATTCTCGAGGAGCACCAGCGTCATGTCTTGCGGCGGTCTCGCCGGGAGTTGTTAGACGAGACCGCGCAGCAAATTGAGGCGGCGCGACGCGCGGGCTGCCATGTGAACCTCTTCATCAACGAGGCGAGCCGGGCGCCGCTGGAGGATTTGCAGGAAGTAGTTGCCGTCGCCCGGCAGGCGGGTGCGGCGGCAATCACGGTGGTGGACAGTTTCGGCGTGGCGCGTCCCGCCGCGATCGCGCTGCTGGTGCGGCAGGTGATCGAGTGGTCGGCCCTGCAGGTCGATGTTCATTGTCACAACGACTTTGGTCTATCGACGGCGAACGTGCTGGCGGCCTACGAAGCCGGCGCAACCGGGCTCAATGTCTCGGTCAACGGTCTCGGTTATCGCGCGGGAAACGCGCCGTTGGACGAGGTCGTGATGGCCCTGGAGATTCTTTACGGCGTCAAGACCGGCGTCCGCTACGAGGACCTGCCGGTGCTCAGTCAACTGGTGACGGAGATCACGGGGCTCCCGGTCGGATACTTCAAGCCGGTCAGTGGACCCGGCGCGTTCAGCATGGAGCAGTGGACCACGGGCGCGGCGATGGAGGCGGCGGGGACGCGGCCGATCGCGTTTCCGTTCGAACCCGAGATCATTGGACGCGCGCCGCGGGTCGTGGTCGGCAAATGGAGCGATGCCGGGGCCGTGGCCAAGAAGCTCGCGGACTTTGGCCTTGGGGCGTCGGCGGATCAGGTCGCGGTGATTTTGGATGCCTGCCAGCGTGCCGGGGTCGCCCGGCATCGCCCTTTGCACGATGATGAGTTTGTGGCCCTCGCGGTGGCGGGCGGCGCCACTCCGCTGTGAGCGGGACGACGGCGCCAACCGCTCGCGTGCGGCATCGCCTGGTGGCGGTGACGTTCACGCTGTCGATGTTGTTATACATCGATCGGGTGGCGATCTCCGCGGCGAAGGGTCCGGTCACGAGCGCGTTCGGACTCAACGATGTTCAGTTCGGGTGGGTGCTGTCGGCCTTTGCGCTCGGGTATGCGCTGGGCCAGGTGCCCGCCGGCATGCTGGCGGATCGCTGGGGTGCGCGGGTCATGCTGGCGACGGTGGTGGTGGTGTGGTCGATCTTCACGGGGCTGACCGGTCTGGCGTGGGGACTCGTTTCGCTGTTGCTGGCGCGCTTCCTCTTTGGCCTCGGCGAAGCAGGTGCCTATCCGACAGTGTCGAGGGCCTTCTACGCTTGGCTGCCGCCCGGCGAACGCGGACTGGCTCAGGGCATCAATAACTCCGGCGCGCGAATCGGCGCCGCGGCCGCCCTGCCGGTCGTGGCCTGGGTCGTGACCGCGGCGGGTTGGCGGGAAACGTTCTTTGGCCTCGGTGTCTTCGGGATCGTCTGGGCGTTCGCGTGGTATCGATGGTTTCGGGATTCACCCGAGCAGCATCCCGCGGTGTCGGCCGCGGAGCTGCGCGAGATCACCGCCGATCGGGGGGAGGGAGCCGCGGGGCCGGCCAGCCCGCTGGGATTCCGGGATCTCGTGGCGTCGAAAAACATGTGGCTCATGATGGGCCAGTATTTCGCGCTCAACTTCACGTTCTTCTTCTGCCTCACCTGGCTCTTTCCGTACCTGCAGCGCACCTACAACCTTCCGGTTTTGAAGACCGGCTTTTTGGCGGCGCTGCCGTTGATCGGGGGTGCCATCGGCAACTGGGTGGGGGGAGGCTTGGGCGACGCGCTCTACCGTGCGCAGCGACCCGTCATGGCGCGCCGGTTACCGGCGACGATCGGGTTTGCCCTCTCGGCCGGCGGACTTCTGGCCAGCCTGGCGTTTCATGATCCGATCTCGGTGGTGCTCTGTCTCACCGTCGCGATCTTCGGGGCCGACATGGCCGTGCCCGTTTCGTGGGCGCTCTGCATCGACGTCGGCCGGGGTAGCACGGGCACCGTGGGAGGCACGATGAACATGGCCGGCAATCTCGGCGCCTTTGTGACGAGCCTGGCGTTTCCCTATCTGGTCGCGATCACGGGTTCGACGGTTCCCTTCTTCGTCCTCGGGGCGGTGCTCAATGTCGCGGCCCTCGCGGCCTGGTTCGCGATTGATCCGCGGCGGCCGATTACGGCAGTGGGCGCGAGAGCCTGATGTTTCGAAGCCATCGGGCGTGGACGAGCCACGCCCCTACATCTGTTCGTAGCCCCGCATTTCGTCGCGACCGCATTTTGTAGGGGCGCGCCTCGTGCGCGCCCGACGACGTTTCGTCGGTAGATCCGAATTTCCAACGGAGGACGCGTCCTACTGGCCTCCGACCGGATCGCGGGCGTCGTGAGTTAGTTCCTTGACCGCCTCTTCCCACGCGGCGCTCAGAAACTCCTGCACGTGGCTCATCACCTGATCGGGCGTTTCCGTGCGGCGGAGGATTTCTCCGGTGACCCGCCCCGGCGACTGGCGCGAGAGGAACCCGGTGCGATAGGCGGCGGCGAGCACGCGGCCGGCGGCGGCGGAATCGAGCCGGCCGGGGGGGCCGAACGGCACGTGGTGATCCCCATGGAATTCATGGCCCGGGACCGTGACGCAGTTGCAGAGGTGCAACTCGTCGTAGTGGCCCCTGGCCTCGTTGAGCATGGCCGCGGGATCCTCGTCGTTGAGGATCATGTGTGCGGTGTCGAGGCAGAGGGTGAAGTTGGGCTGCGCCCGCCGCACATTCTTCGTCAACCGGACCGCTTCGTCGGTGAAGCCGAGTGACCGGCGCTTGTGGAAACGCACGTCGAGCGGTTCGATGGCCAGCGGGACCGGGCTGTGCCGTCCGGCCTCGACCGCGATCTCGGAGAGGGAGCGTTCCAGGAGGGCGAGTTTCGCGGGTCGTTCCTCTTCGGTGGCCGGAGCCGGGCCGCTGATCAATTGAGCGCAGACGGCACCGCATTCGGCCGCCTCGCGCATGCCTTCGACCAGCCGCGAGACCGCGTGGCGGCGGGCGGCTTCATCCTGGGCGCTCAGGTCGAGGCCTTCGCGGTACATGATGATCGTCAGGCAATACGTCAGCGCGATGTGCTGGTCGCGAACCCAGCGTCCGATGTCCGACCGCTCTCCAGGATGAGGCACATCGAGAATGTGGGCACTCCTAAAAAACGGGCACTGCTCGACCTTGCGCAACCCCTCCAAAGTCGCTCCCCGCGTTTTCCAAGCGTCGGGCCAGATGCCGGAGATGGTGATGCCGGGATGGGCGACCTCGGGGAGGTGGGGAGGCAAGGGGCTCATTGGGCCGTGAGTTGGCCAGCTTCCCGCATCGAATCAAGCGAGGTAGAGGACGGCTCACTTTGTCGCTGGTCACCGCTAGACGTCGCCGCAATGGTTCGGCGCTCATGAGTCGCGAGATGTGTTACCGCTGTTTCTGGCCGAAGCCACTGTGCTGGTGTGGCTCGATCACGCCCATGCCCTCGCGGACGAAATTTGTATTCCTCATGCACCCGCACGAACTCAAGCGGGTGAAGGCCGGGACGGGCCGGCTGACGCACCTGTGTCTCGCGGACAGCGAGATTCACGTTGGGATTGAGTTCGATGAGAACGAGGCGGTGCAGGCGCTCCTCAACGATCCCGCCAACTACCCCGTGCTGCTCTACCCGTCGCGCGAGGCGCGCGATCTCTCGAAGGGTGAGTTGCAGACGGCGGATTTCGGCGGACGTCGGCTGGTGGTGTTCCTGCTCGACGCCACCTGGCGGCTCGTTCGGCGAATGTTGCGGCTCAGTCCGAGCCTGCAGCGACTGCCGCGGATCATGTTTTCGAATGCAGCGCCAAGCCGTTATGTGATCAAGAAGCAGCCCGAGGCAGGCTGTCTGTCGACGCTCGAGGCGACGCACGAGTTGCTCGTGGCGTTGGAGCGATCGGGATTGGATCACTACGCGATGCCGGAGCAATTGCTCGGGGTTTTCCAGCGCATGCAGGACTTTCAGTTGCGCTGCGCCGCCGATTCCGCGCGCCAGGGTTACCGCCGCCATGCCCTGCGGCCGGCCGCGGAACGGACCACGACGCCGAAACGGATCCGACCGAAGCGACATCGGATTTTCGGTCCAGGCGCGGAGAGCGGAAGCGTGGACGAATCGGTGGTCGAGGCGACCAAGACCAGTTGACCGCGGATGACGCGGAGCTCGCGGATAGAGGCAGCGAATGATCGAAGCAAGCGGCGGCGCGGGACGCGCCTGGTCGCTTCGATCGGTGTGTCGGATCGAGGCAGTTGATCCGTTTGTCACCGAAGGCGCCAACGCAGGCGCAGCGCGCCGAGGTTGGCGCATTTATCCGGGGTCCTAGCTTGATATCCGCGCCCTCCGCGCCATCCGCGGTCAAACTCAGAGGCGTATGCGCGAAACGCGATTCTGGTATTGCTAGCCCGGGGACCCCGCTCTGCGATGAATGCTTTCTGCTGCCTCGCGCTGCCGCTTTCTCACCTTGCCATGAACACCCCGCGTTCGACCCCGTATAAGGCCGGTCGTCACTTTCTGCAGATTCCCGGCCCGACGAACGTCCCCGACCGGATCCTGCGGGCAATTGATCGCCCGACCATCGACCACCGCGGGCCAGAATTCGCCCAACTCGGGCGGGACTGCCTTACGGGCCTGCGACCGATCTTCGGGCTCGGGGACAAGGGTCACATCTTCATCTATCCCGCGAGCGGTACCGGCGCCTGGGAGGCGGCGATCGTCAACACGCTCTCGCCCGGCGATCGCGTCCTCATGTTTGAGACCGGGCAGTTCGCGACCCTGTGGAAGAAGATCGCCGAGGCATTTGGCCTCCAGGTCGACTTCGTGCCCGGCGACTGGCGTCACGGCGTGCCCGTGGACGTGCTGGCCGCCAGACTCGCCGAAGATCGGGACCATGCGATCAAGGCGGTCATGTGCGTGCACAACGAGACGTCGACGGGCGTCACGAGCCGGATCGACGGCATACGGCGCACGATGGATGCGGCCAGGCATCCTGCGCTCCTGATGGTCGACACGATCTCGGGACTCGGAAGCATCGAGTATCGGCACGACGAATGGGGCGTGGATGTCAGCGTGGCAGGATCGCAGAAGGGCATGATGCTCCCACCGGGCTTGAGCTTCCAGGCGGTGAGCGAGAAGGCCATGGCCGCTTCCAAGACCGCCAAGTTTCCGCGGGCCTATTGGTCGTGGGCGGAAATGGTCACGCCGAACCAGAACGGTTTCTTTCCGACCACGCCGGCCACGAATCTCCTCTTCGGTTTGCGCGAGGCGATTCAACTGTTGGTGCACGAGGAAGGCCTGCCCAAGGTGTACCAGCGTCACCTGCGGCACGCCGAGGCGACGCGCACGGCGGTCCGCGCGTGGGGTTTGGAAATCCTGGCGGCGGATCCCGCGGAATACAGTCCGGCGCTGACGGCCGTGGTGCTGCCGGCGGGATTCAATGAGGCGGAGTTTCGCAAGGTGGCGCTGGAGAACTTCGATCTCTCGCTCGGCGCCGGGCTGGGGAAGCTGGCCGGGAAAGTTTTCCGCATCGGCCACCTCGGCGACTTCAACGACCTCATGCTCTGCGGCACGCTTTGCGGCGTGGAGATGACGCTGGAGAAGTTCGGGGTCCCATTCCGCGCGGGCGGCGTGCAGGCCGCGATGGCGTACCTGAGCCGTAGCGCCAGTCTCTGACTGGCGAACCCCGGTCGAGGACCGGCACCGCAGCTCCCGCGATCCGAATTTTTTCCATGTCCACCGAGCTAGCTCCCAAACCTGTTCCGGCCAAACTGCCGCCGAGTTCCCACGCGACGCCCTTCGACTCCTTTCCGGAAGCGAAGGCACTCGAGGCGGCGTTGCGGGCGGCGATTCAGGGGGAAGTCCGTTTCGACCGCTTGTCGCGGGCGGCATATGCGGTCGACGCGTCGAATTACCGGCAGTTTCCGATCGGGCTGGTGGTGCCGAAGACCGAGGCCGACGTGATCGCGACGGTCGCGATTGCCCGGAAATTCAAGGCGCCGATCCTGGCGCGCGGTGCGGGCACGAGCCTCGCCGGGCAGGCCTGCAACGTCGCCATCGTCCTCGATTTCTCGAAGTACCTGAACCAGATCCTCGAGTTGAACTTCGAGCAGCGGTTCGCGCGGGTACAGCCCGGACTCGTGCTCGACACGCTGCGGGACGCCGCCGAGAAGCAGCACTTCACGTTCGCCCCGGATCCCTCGACCCACAATCGCTGCACGCTGGGCGGGATGATCGGCAACAACTCCTCCGGACCGCACGGCCTGATGGCGGGCAAAGTGCAGGAGAATGTCGAGGAACTGAGAGTGCTGCTGTACGATGGCACGATCATGACCGTGGGCCGCACCTCGCCCGAGGAACTCACAGCGATCCTCGCGGCCGGCGGAAGGAAAGCGGAGATTTACCAGGGGCTGCTGCGGCTGCGCGAACGCTACAGCGATCTCGTTCGCCAGAAGTTTGCCCAGATTCCGCGCCGCGTCTCCGGTTATAACTTCGACGAACTGCTCCCGGAGGCGCCCTTCAATGTCGCCCGCGCGCTCGTCGGCAGCGAGGGCACCTGCGCGATTGTCCTCGAGGCAAAACTGCGGCTCGTGCCGAGCCCGCAGTTCAAGTCACTGGTCTGCCTCGGTTACGAGGACGTCTACGTGGCCGCGGATGCCGTGGCGCAGTTGCTGACCTTCAATCCGATCGCGCTCGAGGGCTTTGAGGGCGCCGTGCTGGACATCATGCGGCAGCGGAAGCAGCAGCTCGAGAACATCGCGCTGCTCCCGCCGGGCAACGGCTACCTGCTGGTCGAGTTCGGGGGCGACACCGTGGCGGCCGCAGATGCGGAGGCGGACAAACTGGTCTCCTGGTTGCGGACGCAGCCCGACGCGCCGTCGATCAAGGTGGTGCGCGACAAGGGCGAGGTGGGGCGAATCTGGAAGGTGCGCGAATCCGGCAACGGCACCACGACCGTGATTCCCGGCCTGCCGTCGGTCACGCATGAAGGCTGGGAGGATGCGGCGGTGCACCCGCGGGTCCTCGGACCCTATCTGCGCGACTACAAGGCGCTCCTCGCGAAGCACGGATATCAGGGTTGGTACTACGGGCATTTCGGCGAGGGCGTCGTGCACCAACGCGTGACCTTCGATCTCGAGAGCGAAGCGGGCGTGCGGGCGTTCCGGGTGTTTCTCGAGGAGGCGGCTGATCTCGTGGTGCGCTATGGCGGATCCATTTCCGGCGAGCACGGCGACGGGCATGGCCGGGCGTTCCTCTACGAGAAAATGTTCGGGCCCGAACTCGTGCAGGGTTTCCGCGAGTTCAAGCGGCTCTGGGATCCGGAGAATGGATTGAATCCCGGCAAGGTCGTGGATGCGCACCCGCCCGAGGCGTTCCTTAAACTCGGGGCGGACTACAACCCGGCGCGGCCGAAGACGCACTTCGCGTTTGCCGACGATCAGGGTTCGCTCGAGAAGGCGACGCAGCGCTGCGTTGGAGTCGGGGCCTGCCGCAAGCTCGATGCGGGCACGATGTGTCCAAGTTTTCAGGTGACGAAGGAGGAGATTCATAGCACCCGCGGTCGGGCGCACCTGCTGTTCGAGATGTTGCAGGGCGAGATCATCGACGGCTGGAAGGACAAGGCCGTGAAGGAATCGCTCGACCTCTGCCTCTCGTGCAAGGCATGCAAGAACGAGTGCCCGACCTCCGTGGACATCGCGACGTACAAGTCGGAGTTCCTCGCGCATCATTACGAGGGCGAGCGCCGTCCGCTGCATCATTATGCCTTCGGCTTCATCGATCGATGGGCGAAGCTGGCGTCGATCGCGCCCCGGCTGGTCAACGCGTTCAATGCCGCGCCCGGGATCAAACAACTCACCCGGAAACTCCTCGGGCTGGCCAAGCAGCGCACCGTGCCGAAGTTTGCCGCCGAGAGTTTCGTGCAATGGCTCCGTCGGCAGCCGGCGGCGAAGGCTGGGGCGAAGGGCGAGGTCGTTCTCTTCGCAGACACCTTTAACAACTACTTTCATCCCTCGACGTCACAGGCGGCCTGGGACGTATTGACGACCGCAGGCTTCACCGTCCACGTGCCGCAACTCCGCGGACATTTGTGCTGCGGCCGGCCGTTGTACGATTTCGGCCTCCTCGACGACGCGAAGAAATACCTGCATCGCGTGCTCGAGGCGCTGGCGCCGCAGATCGAGGCCGGGCTGCCGGTCATCATGCTCGAGCCGAGCTGCGCGAGCGTCTTCCGGGACGAACTGTGCAACCTGCTGCCCGATCATCCCGGCGCGAAGAAGCTCAAGCAGCAGACCTTCGCGCTGAGCGAGTTTCTGCAGAGCAAGGCGGCGGACTACACGCCGCCGAAGCTGACGGGGACGAAGGTCGTGTTGCATGGCCACTGCCACCACAAGGCGGTGCTGAAATTTGCGGACGAGGAGGCGCTGCTGAAGCGGATGGGCATCGAGTCCCGGACGCTCGACAGCGGCTGCTGCGGCATGGCCGGTCCGTTCGGCTTCGAGGCGGAGAAGTTCGAGATCTCCCAGGCGCTGGGCGAACGCGTACTGCTGCCCGCCGTGCGCGCGGCGGCGGCGGAGACGCTCGTCGTCACCGACGGCTTCAGTTGCCGCGAACAGATCGTGCAGAACACGAACCGCGAGCCGCTGCACATCGCCGAGGTCCTACAGAAGGCGCTGCGGCAGCCGAAGGCTTAGGCGGCCCCGACGTAAGGAATCCCGCGGTCCGAGTGGCACGGGTCTCCCGACCCGTGAAAGACCGTTCGATCTCGTTTCATGGGTCGGGAGACCCATGAAACTTAATCAGACGGCAGGCGCTCCGTGACGATGAGCGGCGCGGGAGCGGATCCGGCGCCAGGCCTCGCCGAGGTTGGCGAGAAGCAGGGCCACGAGGAGATAGTAGATGCCCGGTGTGAGCTGGAAGATCGCGAAGCTGAGGACGGCGACCGCGAGGCCGAAGAGCACCTGGTCGCGGGCGCGGGGAGGCGAGGTGGGCGGATCCGTGACCATGAAGAGCGCGAAGAACAACGCGGCCTGCAAATCCGGCGGCCGATAGATTCCGGACACGTGAACGGGATCGCCGAAGAACGCGGCGATCGTGAACAGCAGATAGTACCCGCCCAAAAATGACACGGCGGCGGGCAGCCGGGTGACGCGGTCGGCGATGTAGAGGCCCGTGATCATCAGGACGCCGACCGCCACGGGCGCGGCCTCCGACAAGGCGCCCCACCAGCTCTGGCCGGAGCCGAAGATCAGGTAATTGACGAGGAGCGCGAACGCGGCCGGGTTGAAAACATTGGTGGCCTTGGTGCGGAAAACGTACTTGCTCAGCACCCCGATGGCCGTCGTCACGGCAGCGATCCACCACGGTTCGTGGGAGCTCAGGATCATCGCGACGATCAGGCCCGTCAGGACCGCGCCATCGGGAAAACTCCAGCGGCGGGTCCGAAGGTGCAGGAGTGGCGCATCGATCACGATGGCGGTGACCAGCGCGGCGAGCACGCCGGGTGCGACCAGCATCAACCCGGCATCCACGGCGGCCGCCGCCGTCAGTGCGGCGAGCAAGAGGATCAAGACGCCCTTGGGCCGCTGGAAAAACCGAAGCACGGACGAGGCGGGTGCTGGTGGGACGGCGGTGATGGGGGCGACTTTCATGCGATCAGGGGCAGGCCGGGCGTAGCATGACGCTCAAGCGCGGGTGTGAGGATGAGTCCTTCGATTCCGTGGCGTTCGAGCAAGGCCAGACCGTCAACGGGACCGAGCACAAAGACCGCGGTCGCCAGCACATCGGCCACGAGAGCCGAAGGCGCTACGACGGTCACGCTGGCGACGGCGTTCGCCGACGTCCCATCCCGGGGATCGAGGATGTGATGGCCGGGCGGCTGACCCGCCGGGGTGCGTCGTTCGTAATCGCCGGAGGTGCAGACGGCCAGGTCCGACACCGACAGCTTCTCGATCAGTGCCCCGGGATCGCGGGGGTGCTTGATGCCGATCGACCAGGGCCGGCCGGTCGCGTTGTGGCCGCCGACATAGAGATCGCCACCCGCGTCGATGAGGAAGTTCTCCATGTCCTCGAGCGAGCGCGCGGCGAGATCGATGGCGAGGCCTTTGGCGGCGGCGCCGAGATCGAGGATCAGTGGCCGGCGGAGGGTGATGGTTCGCTTCGCGGGATTGAGCAGAACGTCGCGGAACGATCCGCCCGAAGCGATCGGTAGCGACGAGGGCACGACTTCGCCGCTCCGGTACTCGCGATTGAAACCACGCTCCGCCATCCGGTGGCCGACGGTAGGATCGAAGGCGCCGCCGGTTTCCTCGGCGACGATCAGCGCGAAGCGCACGGCTTCGTAGAGAAGCGGACTCACGACGACGGGATGACCGATCTGCTGCGTCAGCCGCATCAACTCGCTCGCCGGGTCGAACCGCGTACAAGCCTGTTCCACCTGGCGAAACCAGCCGAGGGATTCATCGATCGCGGCCTGGCGCTCCGCTCGCTCGGCCTCGTCGGCGCCGTGGCCGACGACCTGGACCGTGACCACGGTGCCCATCACTGCCGCAGAATGAACGAAGACGTCGCTCACTTGGCCGTGGTCAATGCGGCCTTGGTGCTGGCCAGGGCGGCCTTCGCATCGTCGAGCGCCGAGGAGACGGCCCAGAAAAATGCGTCCGCGCTCTGGGTCGCGCCGGACACACTGTCGATGTCCGCACTTTGGCGCGTGACCACCTGGGGGATCACTTTGTCGATCACGTCGCAGGAATAAACCGTGCGGCAACTTGAGATGATCGCTGAAACGATCCTGCCGTCCGTGATCTCAACCGTGGCCCCAATGTCACCGTGGCGACAGGATCCCCAACCGGAGTATTTGCCGTCCTTCCATATCGACGGCTTGGACACCGCGGCGGCCGCGGTGTCCTTGGCGGCTGGCGCCGCGCTGATGGCGTTGACGGGGGCGGCCGGTGCGACGGACGCCGGCGCTGCGAGCGGAGGGGGAGGGACCGGAAGCGTGGCGGCGGCGGGGACCCAGGGTTCCACGGCGGTGACGACCACGGGCGCGGGAGTGGGCTCGGTCGCTGCGGGAGTGGGCGTGGGGGTGGAGGTCGTGATGACGGCACTCGTCGAGGTGGTCGTGGCCTCGGCGGCGGGAGCCAGTGCGACGGGCGGGGCGATCGGATCTGCGGACGGAGTGACTACGGCCGGCGTCTCAGTGGGGGTGACGTTGGCCACCTGCTTGGTGGAAAGCGGCTGGCGCCGGCCACCGCCATCGCCTTCAAAACGCTGGGCCGCGTTGCGCGTGCGAATGAAGCCGGCGGCGTAGACCGCGAGCACCGCCGCCGAGCCGAGAGCGACCAGGTTGTTCGTGACCTTGCGGCTGGAGCCGCGCCCCGCGCGTTGGGTCGCGTGGGGTGGGTGATGGCCGTGGGTGTGGGCCGGTTTTGGGTGGGGGTTCACGGACGGAGACAGATGCTGCGGCAGTGTCGTTCGGAGATCGCGGTTGGCAAGACGGATGGAGCGGCGGAACGGTGCCCGCCGTGGACCGCCAATCGTCGCTGTCGTTCAACCCCACCAGGTTTCGCCGGCGGCGAGGTGGGCTTTGACGACGTCGGGATTCAATTCGATGCCGAGGCCGGGTTTGTCCGGCACCGTGACGTGTCCGCCGGTGCACAGCGGCTGATCGTGCACGATGACATCGTCCATCCAGGTGCCGTTGAAGAAGACGGTTTCGCAGGCGAGGTAGTCGCGGATGGTCGAGGCCCAGTGGACGGTGGCCATGCCATTGACGATGCTGCCGGTGTTGTGGTTCGCCATGGTGAGCGCGTAGAGCTCGGCGAGGTCGGCCATCCGCTTGTTCTCGAGGAAGCCGCCGGAGTTGCGAAGATCGGGGTGCAGGATGTCGATGGCGGAGTTGACCACGAATGGCAACGCATCGGCGCGCCGCATCCAGTTTTCGCCCGTGCAGATGGGGACGGGTGACATCTCGGCGAGCCGGCGCCAACTCTCGGAGTAGGCCACCGGCATGGGGTCCTCCAGGAAGAGCGGTTTCACGGAGGCCAGGGCCTCGGCCATCTGAATGGAGGTGCGCACGTCGAACTCCCAATGGCAGCCGATCATGAAGTCGTGCTCGAAGCCGAGGGCCTCGCGGCAGTTCTCGTAGCCCTGTCGAAACCGGATCAGCTCGCGTGTGGTGAGCACCCGGTTCGAAGGATCACGCGTTCCGTCCTCGCTCTCGGAGGCGCGGAGCGGGCCAAACTTGTGGGCGCTGATGCCGGCGGGCTTGGACTTCACTTCCTGGGCCCAGTCCCGCAGCACGCTCTTGTCGAAGAAGCTCTTCGGCGTGGCGTGGTCGTAGAGCCGGACCTTGTCGCGGAACTTGCCGCCGAGGAGGGCGTGAGTGGGAACATTGAGGAGCTTCCCCGCGAGATCCCACAGGGCCATCTCGATGCCGCTCATGGCGCGCTGCTGCTGGTGGGCGCTGCCGTCCGTGAAGTCGTACTGCGTATAAAGCCGATCGATCTGCAGCGGATCCTTGCCAAGGAAGAGACGCTTGAGGCCATGGATGGCTTCGCGGACGCCGAGCCCGGGTGAGCCATACGCCTCGGCGATGCCGAAGACGCCGGCGTCGGTCTCAATCTTGACCAGCGTGTAGGTCCGTGGGCCCTGCAGGAGCATCGTCTTGATGTCCGTGATCTTCACCTTGCCGCGCTCCGCGGCGCTGAGGCGATGGAAGGTGCCGAGAAAGCCGACGGCCGAGAGGCCGGTGAGTGACGCCAGGAAGGAACGACGGGATTGGGGAATCATCGAACGGGGTGGGGTTGGGGAATGGCGCCCGGGAGCGGCGGCCGATTGGAATCTGAAGGCCGACGGAAATTCAGGTCGAACTATTCCGGAGGTCACCACGAAGACACGAAGGCACGAAGCTTTGGCGGCGCCGCTCGCCAGCAGGCCAGGTGCTTTATTCGCGAAGCGGCCCGGCGGCGAGCGCCGGCCCTACACCTAGCCGTATTCCTCTCTGACAATCCAAAATCGAGAATCGAAAATCCAAAATCCCCTCAGGCCAGCGCCAGCGGCCTGATGGGGGAGCCGGTGCCGCCAACAATCTTCAAGGGCGCGGCTGACTTGCCCGTAGTCAAGGGTCGGACGGGGCGCGTGGACGAGCCGCACCCCGGCACACATTTCGGGGAGGCGCGCCTCGTGCGCGCCCACGACGTTGGAACCGTAATCAGAACCGAATCGTGTACTGCAGCTTGGTCGAAACCTTGCTATCGGCAGGCGTGAAGCGGCCGCTGCTGTTCGGGTCCTGGATCCAGCCCTGGCCGTAGACGAGGAACACGTCGCGACCAGGTTCGAGCGTCCAGCGAATCCGACTTTGCAGACCCATGTTGCGGGAACGGTTGTCGTATTGGATCAAGTTCGACCACGACAGCAGCGGGGACACCGCATAGTTCACCGTGGAGGTGTAAATGCGGGCGACGAAGTTGCCCTCGGGCAGCCGGGCGAAGGTCTGATTGGCGCTAAAGGTGAACGTGAATCGCGGCGGCAGCTTATAGGTGACCGACGTCGTGATCTGCTCCGCCTGGCCCGACCAGTAGTCGCCCCAGGTCAGATTTAGATTCCCGGTGAGGCGGCGCTTCGAGGCGGATGCCAGGCTGGCCTTGAAGCGGGTGAAGTGGTACGAGCCCGGCCGCAGGGTTACGCCCGGTGAAATGGCGAAATTGTTGAAAAGGCGCTCGTAGAGGAGATTCACGTCGAAGATGGCGTGGACGGCGTCCCCGGACTGGAAGTGCCAGTCGAGCGGGGCAAAATAGAGATCGCTGCTCTCGAGCTGGCCGGTGTCGAGCCGCTCGAACTGAGTGTAGTACACGTCGTGAAACATCTGCTGGATCCCGAGGAAACTCTTCGGCCGGGGATTGTAGCTCGCCGCGGCGCGCATCATGCGGACGTTGCTGCGTTGGACAAAGCCGAGACCGGGACGGAAATTCCGCGGGATTTCGCGCATCGCCACCTGGAAATCGATCCGATCGTTCGGGTAGCGCGCGGAGAAACCGTACGACCAGTCGTCCGTGGACACGCCTTGGTTCGCACTGCGCAGGGCATAGCCGTCGACGACGAAGTTGCGCGAGGACGCGCCGAGGAAATGGGAAGTGGCGAGCCGGAAGTCGGCGCCGTAGGTCTGGCCCTTCCGGCCCGCGGCGGGATGGCCGTCGGTGAAAATCGCCCCGATATAGGACTGCTCGAAAAGGTTCTGTTTGAAGCGACCGATCAGGAAGGTCTTGTCCTCGACGAACGGCGTGTCGCGCGTCTGGACGGCGAGCAGGCCGAGATCGGTGCGGCCGGCTTTGCCGGTGAGCTTGAGCCCCGCGTCGATCGGAACCTCTTGTCCGCCCAGCAGGCCGATCTGGCGGCTGAAGAACGGATAGAGGTCGGCGCCGGTGGTGGAGATGCCGCCGGCCGGCGTCGGCCCGATGCTGGCAAAGTTGAACACGCCGGCGTCCTCGAGAAAGAAGGAGCGCTTCTCCGGCAGGAGCACCGAATACCGGGTCAGGTTGATCTGGCGGGCGTCGACCTCGGTCTCGCCGAAGTCGGTGTTGATCGTGCCAGTGAGTTTCAGGCTCGGCGTGATGCTATAGAACACATCGAGACCGGGGCGGCCCTTCAGCGTGTCGCCCGTCGCCTGAGAATGGAGCCAGTGACCGGCGACATACGGGCGGACATCGAGACCGATGCCCTGCTTGAGTCCGACGAGATTAGTGATTCGGCCGGCCGCGGAAACCTGGAGGAACGGCGTCTCGAGCCGGGCGCCGGACCAGCGGATTTCTTCGAGCTTGCGATAGACACTGCGGGAGAGGTTGAAGCCCCACACGGTGTCCGCGGTCGGAAAGTTGAGACTCTTGAAGGGAATCGAGAATTCCGCGGTCCAGCCGGTTTCGGTGCGCTTTGTGCGGACGTTCCAAATTGCATCCCAGTTGGTGTTCAACTGTTCGCCCGAGGAGAGCAGGCCATCGACGAATGCGCCCGCGGGGTTGGTGGCGAAGTAGAACGCGTTGCGCTGGTCGCCAAAAGTGTCGAGCAGCACCTCGATGCGATCGTCCGCGCCCAGCGAGGCATCGCGGGCCATCTGCGTGCCGATGACGCGGCGCGGTTCCGAGTCGTGGGCCACGACGCCGATGTAGAGGTGGTCCGCGTCGTAAAGCAGCGTGACGTCCGTGCGCTCAGTGGGAACTTCGCCCGGCTGCGGCTGGCGCTGCACGAGCCGACCGATCTTCGGGGCTGACTGCCACTCCGCCTCGTCGAGTGAACCGTCGATCATGATCTTTCCCGTGATGGGGGTCGCGGCCGCGGAAGGGGCGGAGGCGTCGGGATCGGCGGCGGGCCCGGCGCTGGCGGCATGCGCCGACGGAGTGAGCAGGACGACGCAAAGGGCCAAGGCGGCCGGGAGGAGGCGGGAGGTTACCATGATTGGGAGCGGGCGGTGATTTGCGTTTCGCCGCGGGGCAGAAGCAAGTCGAGACGTTCGATCACGCCATCGAAAAGAATCCGTCGGTGGCCGGGAGAAAGACTCGGTGGGAAGACGGCGGCACCGCAGGCGCGATGACCCGCCGCCGTTTCGCGGGGAAAGCACCTTCCTCCACGGAAGTGCGAAGGAGAGCCGGGCCGCCGGGACACATCCCCGGCGGCGGCGCAGGTCATCAGACGTTCGCCAAAACCTTTTCGAGGAACAGGCGGTTGGCCCGGGCGTTGGCCATCGTGGCTGCGGGCGTGTCGCCCACCTGGCAGCACTCGACCATCACCGGCCCATTGAATCCAACGGCTTTGAGCTTCCGCAAGACCGCCGCGAAGTCGACTTTGCCGGTGCCGAACTGAACCATGACGTCGGCCTTGAGGCCGGCGCAATCTTTGGCGCAAAAGCCGGTGACATGCTCGGCAATTGGTTCGAGTTCGGTGACCGGATCCTTGCCGGTGTAGTGGATGATGTTGCCGGCGTCGTACCAGATTTTGAAATTCGGGTGTGCGACCTCTTTCATGGAGCGGAGAATTTCCTCCGCGGCGCCGCTGCCGCCGCCATGGGGCTTCAGCACCAGTTTTACGCCCCGCTCGCGCGCGAACGCGGCGGCGTCGGCCATGACCTTGTAATACTGGGAGTAGTGCTCGGGCTGATCGACGCCGAAGGTGAGGGCGAACTCGAGGCCGAGCGTCTGGGCATTCGCGACCTGCTGACGAACGTCGGCGATCGCCTCGGCCAGCGGGGCCTCGTTCTTCACCCGGAGGGCGCCCATGTTGGCCTTCAGGCCGCGGGACGAAAGCTTCTGTTTCAAAGCTGCGAGGTACTCCGGCGTGGCGCGGGCGGCGATGAAGGGATCGTCCTTGGTCTCAGTCAGCAGCCCGGTCGTCTGGTAGCCCGCGGCTTTGATCGCATCGAGGGTCTCGTCGAAACTCCACTTGCTCCATGGGCGATTGAAACAGCCGATCGGCCAGCTGACGCCGGCAGCCGGAGCGGCGGCACGAAGACTGGCGGGCAGGAGGGCCGCGGCGGCGCAGGCGGCGGCGGAGAAGAGGAAGTCGCGACGGGATGGGGCTTGATGGGGCATGGGGAAGGAAGGGTTCGTTAGGGCGGCGAATCGGCGACAACGTGGAGTTCGGATTCGCCGGCTGCAATCCCGGCGGTAATGGATCGATGAATGCCGGCAACGGGAAATGATGATCTCCGAGTTGCCTTCTCCACTCGCTCGACGCTCCTGGCGCCATCGCACGAACGCTCAGCGAGGAAATGCCTCGCCAAAGCTCGCGCGCGCTGCATCCCCTGTCGAGCGATACTCGTATGATGGTGAAATGGCATTTCTATGGTCCTGCCTGTCAGCCGGGCTGGTGTGCGCAGCGGGAACAACTTCCGCCGCGGCACTGGGAATGCGGTGGCGCATGAATTTTCCGGCCCCGACTGAACCGACCGGCGAACGGGCGGCGATGGACGCGCAGCTGATGGCGCGAATTGCTCAGGGCGATCGCGACGCCTTTGCGGAGCTGTATGCCCGTTTTTCGGGTCCCCTCTACGGCACGGCGTTGCGGATCCTGCAGGATCCCGCAGAGGCCCAGGACATCGTCCATGATGGTTTTGTCGCCGTCTGGAACAAGGCGTCCACCTACGAGCCGGGGCGCGGCACGGCATTTTCCTGGGCGCTGACGCTCGTGCGCAACCGGGCGATCGATCGTGTGCGCACCCGTCGGCGCCGCAACGAACTGCTGGCGGAAGCGCCGCTCGCCGACACCGAGCACCTCACGACAGACGCGGGTCCGTCGGGCAGTGACGCCGCGGTCAGCGGCGACGAAGCTCGCGCGGTGCGGGTGGCGGTGGCGGCCCTGCCGGCGGAGCAACGGCGGGCCCTCGAGCTGGCCTTCTTCGGCGGACTGACGCAGGAGCAAATTGCGGCCCAGCTCCGCGAGCCGCTCGGCACGATCAAGGCGCGGATTCGCCGGGGCCTGATCAAGCTTCGGACGTCGCTCGTCCCCTCGCCATGATCGACGAGCCACAGGAAGAACTGGCGTCCTTGTACGCACTCGACGCGCTCACGGGCGAGGAGCGGCAGGAGTTCGAGCGCCAGCTTGCAGCCGATCCGACCCTCGTACGCCTGGTCCAGGACCTGCGTGAGGCGGCCGCGGCGATGGCCCGGCTGGCGGTGGTGACGCCGCCGCCGGAACTGAAGGCGCGGATCCTGGCGTCGATCGCATCGGAGGCGCCAGCAGTACTTTCGGCCAGCGGCGGCCGGCCCCGATCCAACGCCCCGATCATCGCGTTTCGGGCCTATCTTCCCTGGGCGGTGGCCGCGGGTTTCGCCGTGCTGGGCCTGTGGCTCGGCCAGCGCGTGGCGACGACCCTGGGCGAACTGGCGCTGGCTCGCCAGGAGGCGGAACTCGCCAGCCTGGAATCCCGCAGTGCGCGCAGCCTGCTTGAGTCTGAGCGCATCGTGGTCCAGCGTCAGGTGGCGGATTTGACGCAGCAACTGACGGCGGCGGACGGCGAACTGGTGGCGTTAACGCGCCGGATGCAGACGGAAGGGGCAGTCGCCAACCTCAAGATTACGGCGCTCGCGTCGCTGCTCAACCAGTCCCCCGAAGCCCGCGCGGTCGCCGTATGGGACCCGGCCAGGCAGGAGGGCGTGCTGAAAGTGGAGAAGCTGCCAGCGCTGCTGCCGACGCAGGACTATCAGTTGTGGGTGGTGGATCCCCAGTATCCAAATCCGGTGGACGGTGGCGTCTTCACGGTCGATGCGCAGAGCGGCGAGGCGCGGATGGTTTTCACGGCGAAGCAGCCGGTGGCGGCCGTGAATGCGTTTGCGGTCACATTGGAGCGCAAGGGCGGGGTGCCGAAGGCGGAAGGCCCCTTCGTGCTGCTCGGCAAGTAGCCGGCGCAAAACCCACTTGCCACCCGTGCGGCCGGCCTGAGACTGCCCGGCGCATGATCATCAAACCGAAGGTCCGCGGCTTTGTCTGCGTTACCGCCCACCCGGAGGGCTGCGCCGCCCATGTACAGGAGTGGATCGACCACGTGACCGCCCAGGGTCCGCTGCAGGGCGGGCCGAAGAAGGTCCTGGTGATCGGCGCCTCCACGGGCTACGGACTGGCGTCGCGCATCACCGCCGCCTTTGGCAGCGGCGCCGCCACGCTGGGCATCTTCTTCGAGCGGCCGTCGGAGGAGGGACGGAATGCGACGCCCGGTTGGTACAACTCGATCGGCTTCACGCATGCGGCCCGCGCCCGCGGACTCTACGCCCAGAACATCAATGGCGATGCGTTTTCCGACGACATCAAGCGGCAGGCGGTGGAAACGATCCGCCGCGATCTCGGACAGGTGGACCTCGTCGTTTACTCGCTGGCCTCGCCGCGGCGGACGCACCCCCGCACCGGGGTCGTGCACAAGTCGGTGCTGAAGCCGGTCGGTGCGTCGTATGTCAACAAGACCGTCGACACCGACAAGGGCCTCGTGAGCGAGGTGAAGATCGAGCCGGCCAGCGAAGCCGAGATCGCCGACACGATCGCGGTCATGGGAGGCGAGGACTGGGAGCTGTGGATGAACGCCCTGTCGGAGGCGAAGCTGCTCGCGCCCGGCGCGCAATCGGTCGCGTATTCGTACATCGGACCCGAGGTGACGTGGGCCATCTACAAGAACGGCACCATCGGCCTGGCGAAGAACGATCTCGAGCGCGCGGCGCGCCACATTGACTCGCTGCTCAAGCTCAACGGCGGCGGCCGCGCCTTCATCTCGGTCAACAAGGCGCTGGTCACGCAGGCGAGTTCGGCGATTCCGGTGGTCCCGCTTTATATTTCGATTCTCTACAAGATCATGAAGGCGCAGGGCACGCATGAGGGATGCATCGAGCAGATCCAGCGGCTGTTCTCCACCCACATGTATCACGGCCAGACGCCGAAGTTCGACGAGGCCGGGCGCGTCCGGATCGACGACTGGGAAATGCGTCCCGAGATTCAGGCGGCGGTCCGTGAAATCTGGCCGCGCGTCACAACGGAGAATCTCGCCGCGGAAACGGATATCGTCGGTTACCGGAGCGAGTTCCTGAAACTCTTCGGTTTTGGCCTGCCGGGAATCAACTACGACGCGGAGACGGAACCGCATCGGTTGATGCCCTGAGGCGCGGCGGCGAAAGCAGCATCGGGTGCGTGCCGTCGTTCAACGAGTGGTGTCGGCGCGGGTCGCGGTGAACGACATGGTGGTCGGTGCGATTGACCAGGGGCTCCTGATCCTGCTGGGCGTGGGACGGGACGATACGGAGGCCGACGGACAATGGCTGGCGGAAAAGATCACGGCCCTGCGGATCTTCGAAGATGCCGAGGGGAAGATGAATCGATCCGTGGTGGACATCGGAGGCGGCCTGCTCGTGGTGAGCCAGTTCACACTCTTCGCCAGCACGCGGAAAGGGACGCGCCCATCGTTCAACGCGGCGGGCGGGGTGGAGCTCGCGATTCCGCTCTATGAGGCGTTCCAGCGGCAGGCGACGGCGCTGCTCGGGCGACCGGTGGCCTGCGGCCAGTTCGGGGCGAAGATGGCGGTGACGCTGGTGAACGACGGCCCGGTCACGATCATGATCGATTCGAAGACGCGCGAGTAGCTGCGGCCGTTGCCGTCAAGGAGTGGCATGGGTCTCCTGACCCATGGTCCGGGTTCCGAACGTACTTCACGGGTCGAGAGCCCCGTGCCACTCGGGGCCGGCCGTTCTCCGTGCGCTCCCCAGTTTCAGAGGACGGCCAGGCCGATCAGTCCGAGAACAATCAGGGTCGCAAGGGCGAGCAGGATGTGGCGTTCGGAGCGGGTGACGGAGAAGGGCATGGGCCAATCCTGCCGCGACGGGCCTTCCGGAGAATCCTGTCGTGCCCCTGAAATCGGGGCCGCGACGAATCGGGTCAGAGCCCGAATGGCTTCAGCCGGCCGAGGAGTTCGGCGACGAGGGGCTCCTGGCCAATCTGGGACCACGGCCGGTTGCTCGAGAGCCGGACGAACATCTGGTCGCCGTCGTGGCGGAAGCCGTACCGCCAGGCGATCCGCAGCAGTTCAGCGGGCGAATAGGGATCTTGATAGCGGATGGGCCGTCCGTCGTAGAGATGCCAGAACCAGACGTATTGGGGATACTCACCCGACTGGAAGAGACGGTACTCGGCGTCGGGAATCGGGCGGTTGCCTAAGGAGAGCTTCATCCGCGGCTCTGGGGTGGGCAGCGTGGCCCAGCCGGAACCGGGGAGACAGGCATCAGGGGTATGCGAAGCAACGAGGCTCACCGGTGCCTGACCGGCCCGCCAATAGGCCACGTAGAGCGTGATATCAGTGGCATCGTTGGCCGGGCCGCGGGTGTAACGTCGCTGGGCCAGATAATTGGTCTGGAGCGTGCCGGAGAATTGATAGAGGTCGCTGGTCTTTACCTCCCAGCCCGGAGCGGCGGCCGGCATCAGGGCCAGAAGTTCGGGCACTGGCTGATCCTGTCGAACAGACGGATGAGTGTTGCGGACAAAGAAGATGATGAGGCCCACGGCAATCGCGAGGCCGCTGGCCAGCGCGGGCGGGTACCAGGGAGCGGACTTCGTGCCGTAAGTCTCACCCGGCTTGGCAGGCCTCGGGCGACTGCCGTGCTCCATCAGGACTGCGATGCCGCCGAGCACGGCCGCGGTGACGCCCAGCACGGCGAAGCCGGTGAGATCGTGCCACTGGCCGGAGATATCGACGCCTTGGTTGGACAGGAGAGTCAGGGTGAGGGAGCGGAGAAAATTCATCCCCAGCGCCAGGGGTGCAGCGAGGAGAATGATGAGCACCCGGGAAAACGGCCGGCGGACGAGCGTCGCAGAAAAAAACCAACCGGCAAAGACACACGAGATCAGGCTGCGCACGCCGCTGCAGGCCTCCTCCACGCCCACGGTGGTGTTGGCGAGCTCGATGATGTTGCCGTGCCGAACGGCGGGAATGCCAAACAAGTGCAGCGCGTGCAGGACGTTTTCGCTCACCCAGAGCTGGAGGCTGAGCGTGAGCCGCGTGTAGGTGCCGGGCGGAATCGGCGCCACCAGCAACCAGAGCCCGATGGCGACGACCACCGTCCAGTTGAAAGGGAAGAGCCGCACGTCGTCGGCGGCGTAGACGAGCAGCGCGGCGCTCAGGAACAGAACCAGCGACAACGTGAGCGTGAGGCTGACGAGCGCGTGCGACCAGTCCACCGCCGCGGCATAGAGTCCCGCGGTCACAAGGGAGAGGAGGGCGCCCGCCAGCAGCAGGGTCACCGCGATCCCCGCGGCGCGGCTGGCGCGGACAAACCGCGCCGGTCCGTTGCCGCGGCTTTCCCAGAGCAGGATGGCGAACACCACCGGCATGAAGAAGCCGTGCGAGAGATCCGGATTGCCCTGCCACTCGGGCCAGAGACGAGCGCTGAGAGCAACGATGCCAGCCGCGAGGGCGACGAGGTTGAGTTGCGCCAGCCGGGAAAGCCGGGCGAAGGCGGCACCAAAGGCGGGGAGGGTGCTCATGGCTGAATCGGGGTGGGCACTGTCACCATGGGTTTCGGAGGAGCGTACCGGTCCAGCAGCGCGTAGGTCACCTCGATCGGAAGCGGCAGCAGCGGAAGAAACGAAGTGACGGGTCGCCCGTCGAGCTCCCGGCGAAAATACGACTCCACGATGGCGAGGGCGGTAAAAGGGTGCGTGGACGAATCCTTCAAGCGCGCGGTGATCTGGTGGAGGTGAACCATGTCGCCCACGGCGCCGGCCGTCGTCAGCAGCGAAAACCAGGAACCGACCGTCTCGTTGCTCAACGGCATGGCCAGGCGATCCACCTTGTCCCACAGGCGTTCGAAAGCGGGCACGTTGGGATGGCGGATCAGATGCGCACAAAGGATGCGGATCGAGGTGGGTTCGAGGCGGCCGGCGAGCAGTTCATCAATCTGCCGATTCAGGTTCGCCGTCGCCCCGTGGTCGGCAAACGCATCCAGCCGCAAGGTGGCTTCATCCCCGCGATCGAGCACTCCGCGATGCTGCGCAAGGACATCGAGTGCCGGCAGAATGGCGCCCAATTTAATCAGGCTGTCGACGCGATAGTAGAGGGTGAATGCCGGCGCGCCCGCCGGCCAGGGACGCTCGAGGGCCGCGCGGGCTTCAACGGTGCGGCCGGCGCGGCGCAGCAACTCCACCTCGACCAGGGGATGCCAGATCGCGGCAGCCGGGACGGAACTGGCCAGCAGTTCGCGCAGGGGCCGATCGTCGCCGGTCCGCTCGGTGGCGAAGAAGAGGGCGCGAACCCAGACGTGGGCCCGTTTCGGATCCGCGAGAATCTGTTCGAGGGCGAGCGGGGCAATCTTGTCGGCTTGGGCCCGGGGCAGGAGGGCGCGGAACCAGTTCTCGGCCGTCACGCTCCGGCGCGTCGGATGATCCTTCAGGAGCCGCTGAAACATCTCGTCTGAACGGGCCGGCTGCCCGGCCTGCGAAATCTTGGCGAGGGCGAGCCCGGCGTCGTAGTTTTGCTCTGGATCGTAGTCGTAGGCGCTCGCCAGGTAGAGCAATCCCTCGGGCATCTTGCCGGCCGCGAAGGCGCGGTTCGATTGCTCGACGAAGAACCAGCCGCGCGCCTGCCCGACGCGGTGCCACAACGGTGGCAGCCCCACGTGCAAGATGCTCACGGGGTAGCCGATGGTCCGGAGAAATCCAAAAACGGACAGGACCGCGACGGCGTAGACGGCAAGGAGAGCGCCGCCGTAGTAAATGGAAGTAATTTTCCAAAACGGCCGCACGTCCTCGGCATTGACCGAGCAACGCAGGCCGTCCTGGGTCTCGACGAGCAGCGGGCAGACCCGGCGAAAGCGCTTCTGCCGGCTCCAGCTCATTGCCGCCTCACAGGTGGTTTCGAAGGCCCGGCCGGAATCGCTGAGGCTCTGGCACGGGCAGGGGCTGCGACCACGACGATACCGGAACCAGGATTTGCGGGTGTTCCAATAGATGAGGCCCCAGGCCAGGCGAAAAATGTCGGCGATCCAGCCAAGCACCCGGACATCGTAGCATCGCCGTTCGACGCCCCGCAAATCGAATTCGGGCTCGCCTCCAGGACGGGAACCTTTCCGCTCGAGCTTCGTCATTTCTAGACCATCCCAATGAATTACATGCCAAAATTATTCCTCCTGGTGGCCCTGGCCGCCGCTCTGGCCGTAAACGTTGCGCGCGGTGCCGCTGAAGTCGGGAAGCCCGCTCCCGAATTCGCGTTGGTCGATATCCAGGGCCGGGCGCACAAGCTCTCGGACTACAAGGGCAAGATCGTCGTGATCGAGTGGGTCAACCCCGAGTGCCCGATCGTCGTGAAGCATTACAACAGCCAGAACATGCAAGGCACGCAGAAGTCCGCCGCCGCCGATGGCGCGGTCTGGCTGTCGCTCAATTCTGCCGGTTACGAAGGCGCGCAGGGCGATCTCAGCGACGAGGCC
>CAINHV010000280.1 GCA_903848965.1 uncultured Opitutia bacterium
CGTCGAGGCCGGATCATTGAATGATTCTAGAGCGGCCTCGGCGGAGCTCGGCCCTCCGATTTGGTGGCGGCTCCGCCGCGCTATGCCTTTTTGCGGCCCTCTGTTTTTGTCCTTGGTTGGTTTTGTCCCGTCGCCACCGCGCTTGCGGCGAGCCGCGGTTCCGCTCCACGCTGCGGGACCCCATGAAGATGTTTCTCCTGCGCTCGCTCTGGTTCGGTGTGCTCGTCAGCGGCGGTGCGACGCTCGCTCCCGCGGCCGAACCGGAATTCGACCTCGTCATACGCGGCGGCCGGGTCGTCGACGGTTCTGGCAACCCTTGGTTCCAGGGCGATGTCGCGATCCGCGGCGATCGCATCGCGGCGATCGGGAGCGTAGCCGGCGCCGGCCGCCGCGAGATCAACGCGACCGGACTCGTGGTGTCCCCCGGCTTCGTCGACATCCACTCGCATTCGGACTGGCTGCTCCTCGAGGACGGCGGCGCGCCGGGGAAGATCCGTCAGGGCGTCACCACCGAGATCCTCGGCGAATCGATCTCCGCGGGCCCGTTTCAGGATCAAATGCCCGCGCACCGCCAGACCGTGCAGGGTCGGACGGTCGAGATTCGCGCCCTGCGCGATTACTTCGCCGCGATCGAGAAAGCCGGCGTGGCTGTGAATGTGGGGTCCTACGTGGGCCAGGGGCAGGTTTGGGAATGCGTCATGGGCGGCTCGTTCGATCGGCCCACGCCGGCCCAGATCGACCGGATGAAGGAACTCGTCGGCGAAGCGATGCGCGACGGCGCGCTCGGCTTGTCGACCGCATTGCTGATGCCGCCGAGTTCGCTGGCCACCACCGCGGATCTCGTGGCGCTCGCGCGCGTCGCGGCGGCCCACGGAGGAATTTATTCGTCGCACATCCGCGACGAGGGGTTCGGCGTGTTCGATTCGATCAAGGAGGCGATCGCCGTCGGCGAGCAGACGGGGCTGCCGGTGGACATCATCCACGTGAAGATCGCGGACGAAAAATACTGGGGCAAGATGAGCGAGGTCCTCGCGTTGATCGAGGAGGCGCGGCGCCGGGGCGTGAACGTGCAGGCCAACGTCTATCCGTATACCCGCGGCAACAACGATCTCCGCAGCATCATCCCGCCCTGGGCGCACGAGGGCGGCAACGCGAAGCTGCTCGAGCGGCTGCGCGATCCGCAACTGCGGCTCCGGCTGAAGCAGGACATCCAGACGGTCCGGCCCGATTGGTACAACCACTACACCGCCGTCGGCGGCGACTGGAGCCGGATGCAGATCAGCGCGAACAACACCTACAAGGGCATGACGATGGACAAGGTCATCGCGGCCAAGCGCCGCGACAAGCCGGCGGGCTACGATGCCTTCGATGTGCTCTTCGATTTGCTGCTCGAGCAAAACGGCTTCGTCGGGACGGTTTACGCGCATCACACCGAAGCGGACATGAACCTCGCGATGGTCCAGCCCTGGACCTCGATCGGCTCCGACGGCTCCGCCTTCGCGACCGAGGGCTTGCTTCGTCGCGGCAACCCGCACCCGCGGAACTTCGGGACCTTTCCCCGCATCCTCGGCGTCTATGTGCGGGAGCGCGGCGTGTTGCGACTCGAGGACGCGATTCGGAAGATGACCTCACTCAACGCCGCCAAGGTCGGGCTGCAGGATCGCGGCACGCTGCGCACCGGGGCGTTCGCGGATGTCACAATCTTCAACGCGGAGCGGATCATCGATCGGTCCACCTACGAGGATCCGTTTCATTATCCCGAAGGCATCGAGTACGTGATCGTCAACGGGCAGGTCTCGCTGGAGAAGGGTGTCCCGACGCCCGCGCGCGGGGGACGGGCCCTGCGGCACGCATCACGGATGGCACCGTAGCGTGGCGTGGCACGGGTTTCGCGTGGTACGGGTCAGGCGTGGCACGGGTCTCGCGTGGCACGGGTCTCCAGACCCGTGAAAGGGAAGCCGCACTGCGATTCATGGGTCGGGAGACCCATGCCACCAAGGTGCCGGCATTGGGCGCCTGTCTCAACCGCGCGGCGGCCACTCGCTCCCGCTCGCAGCCACGGGGCGAGCGCTCGTGCGGAAGCAGATCCGGTCCATCCCGGCTCGAGTCCTGTTAATCCTGTCTAAAATGGATTGGGCCGCCGGATCCGCGCCTACAGTCCCTTCACATCCCAACCCTGGCGGTAGGTGCGGCGGACGTACGCGTTGGCCTTCTTCTCGTTCGTGAATTCGAGCTTCGCCGTGTCCCACTT
This sequence comes from uncultured Opitutia bacterium, assembly GCA_903848965.1. Lineage (GTDB taxonomy): Bacteria > Verrucomicrobiota > Verrucomicrobiia > Opitutales > Opitutaceae > ER46. The sequence goes on from CAINHV010000280.1 coordinate 2,252, forward strand.
CAACTCGGTCTGCGGGAAGCGCACGGCCACGCTACCGAGCAGCACGGCTTCGGTGAGCGGACCGGAGTAGTCGAAGTTGGCCGACGGATTCTTGCCGGAGAGGCACGCCTCGGCCCAGTCGGACCAGTGGTGCGTGCCCGTGACTTTCGGCATCGGGTAATCCTTGAACTTCTCGAGCGGGAAGAGCCGCGGGTTCGCGATGTGTGGGATGTGCAGCACGCCCTCGGTGCCGATGATGATGGAGCCCTGCTCGTAAAGGTTGCGCACGCGGCCCTTGGCGTCCTTCTGCTCCACGGCGGGAGGCGGCACCAGCGCGAGGATGTCGGCCGGCGGGCGCGCCTCGCCATCGTACCAGGTCACCGCGACGGTCTTGTCGGCGGTATATTTCGTGCCGGGGAACACATACCGGATCTGCGCATTGATCGCCCAGTTCCACTGGTCGGGGGCCGGGCCGTCGGAACGCAGCGACAACGGCGCCGTCAGCGCCAGCGCGTTGAACACGGGATCGTAGATGTGGCAGCCCATGTCGCCAAATGTCCCCGTGCCGAAATCGAGCCGCTTCCGCCAGTTCTCGGGATGGTAGTAAGTGTTGCCGATGTAGGGCCGCGACGAAACGCCGCCGAGCCAGAGATCCCAGTTGAAGCCGTCCGGCACGACCTCGGTCGAGGGCGGGGGAGCGCCGAGATCGCCCCACTTCTTGTTACTCCAAGTGTGGACTTCCTTCACCTTGCCGATCGCGCCGCCCTGCACGAGGGCGACGGCCAGCCGGTATTCGCTCTGCGAATGAATCTGGATGCCCATCTGCGTGATGAGCTTTTTCTCGCGGGCGTAGTTGGTCAGCACGCGGGTCTCGTAGACATCGTGAGCGAGCGGCTTCTGACAATAGACGTGCTTGCCGAGCTGCATCGCGGACAGCGCGATCGGCGCGTGCAGGTGGTCGGGTGTCGAGACGTTCACCGAGTCGATGTTGCCGGCTTCCTTCTCGAGGAGCTGGCGCCAGTCCTGGTAAACGCGAACGTCGGGGTGCCATTCCTTGACCTGCGCGATGCGGTTGAGATCGACCTCGGCAACGGCGACGAGCTTCACGAATGGGTTGCTCGTGATCGCCTGGATGTCCGCCCACGCCTGGCCGGCGGAGCCGAAGCTCGCGTGGCGCAGCGTCGCGCTCGGGGCGGCCGACCTCAGGTGTCGGGTGAAGAACGGCGCGGTGAGGGCGGCGGCGCCGAGGGTCTTGACGAAGTGGCGGCGGCTGGGAGCGAAGCGGGGAGGTTTCACAGGTAAGGATGAAACGATTGGACTCGGCCCGACGGCTCGCAACCCAGAAGCGGAAACTCCGCCGGTCGGAGACGCGACGCCGCCCGCGGAGAAATCAGGCTCGCGCGCGTTCGGGTTTTCCCAACACCTTGGCGCGCCTCGTTCCCGGCGGCCTGGTGGCCGCCGTCCGCTTCACCCTCCCTGTTTGCTTCCATGAGTGCTCCTGCTCGTTCCCCCAAAGGCCGGCTCTTTATCATGATGGTGCTCGAACTCGCCATCTGGGGCGCGTGGCTCCCGTTGATCTTCGGCTACCTGCCAAGCCTGGGTTTTTCGCCCACCGAGCCGCCTGCGGCACTCGCGCCGTTCGTGCCCGACTTCCTGAAATGGTTCTTCTCCGAGCAGGGCATGATCCTCAACGCCTTCCCGGTCGCCGCGATCATCGGGCTCTTCTTCAGCAATCAGTACGCCGACCGGCACTTTGCCGCGGAGCGCTTCATGGCCTTCAGCCATCTCGTCGGCGGGCTCGCGATTCTCGCCTGCGGTTTCGTCCACAGTTTCTGGCCGTTCTTCTGGCTGATGTTCATCCACTGCCTGCTCTACGTGCCGACCCTTTCGATCACCAATTCGATCGCCTTCGCCAACATGAAGGATCCCCAGCGCGAGTTCGGGCTCATCCGGATGGGCGGCACCATCGGCTGGATCATGGCGGCGTGGCCCTTCACGTTCATCCTCGTCGACTGGGACAAGGTCGGCGCGGCCAACCCGCAGGGCGTCGTCGCCTGGTTCGACATCGTCTTGCAGTCCGGCCTGACCGGCGAGGCGCTCAAGGCCGCGACGAAGTGGACCTATGTTGTCGCCGGCATCGTCTCGCTCGTGCTGGCCGGGTTCAGCCTCACGCTGCCGCACACGCCGCCCAAGACGAAGGCTCAGGGCGCCGGTGAGAGCCTCGCCTGGCTCGAATCGCTGCGACTGCTGAAGCATCCCTTCGTGCTCGTGCTCTGGCTGGTGACGTTCGTCGATTCCTTCGTCCATAACTGTTACTTCAACTGGACCGGCAGCTTCCTCGGCGCGGCGTCATCGGCGGGCGGCGTGGGGATTCCAGGCAACTGGATCATGCCGGTCATGACCATCGGCCAGGTGGCGGAGATTCTCACCATGCTGATCCTCGGCATCACGCTGAAGAAGCTCGGCTGGCGCTGGACGATGATCATGGGGATCCTCGGGCACGCCGCGCGGTTCGCCGTCTACGCCTACCTGCCGCAGTCCATGGGCGCGATCGTCGCCGTCCAGATCCTGCACGGCATCTGCTACGCGTTCTTCTTCGCGACGGTCTATATCTTCGTCGACGCGTATTCCCCGAAGGACATCCGGGCCAGTGCACAGGGCCTTTTCAACGTGATGATTCTCGGCGGCGGCGCGCTCCTCGCCAACTCGATCTGCCCGCGGCTCATCCAGCAGACCTTCACCCAGAACGGCATCACGGACTTCAAGGGCCTCTTCCTCGTCCCGACCTTCGTCGCCATCGGCGCCGCGGTGGCACTGCTGATCTTCTTCCACCCGCCCGCGGTGAAGACGGAGGCGACGGCGGCGGGTTCGGCGCCGCATTGAGGCAGGGGAGGGCGTCGAGAGACCCGTGCCACTCGGGCGCGCACGAGGCGCGCCCCTACAAAATGTGGGCAATGCCTGTAGGGGCGTGGCTCGTCCACGCCCGAACGGCTACCGGATTTCTTCATCCGCTCGAGGGAGCAGCCAGGCTGCGCCGCTACGACTGATTCTCCAACCTTCCGCCACAAAACCGCTTCGCACTCCGGCCGAAATCCGTTTCTCTTTGCCCATGTCTTCCCCGCTTCGCGTCCTTGTCGTTGGCTGTGGCCACATGGGTACCTCCCATGCCCGTGCCTATCATCAGATGTCCGACGCCTTTGAAATTGTCGGGCTCGTCAGCCGCGGCGCCGCCTCGCGCCAGAAGCTCAATGCCGAGTTCGGCGGGCGCTACGCGGAGTTCGCCGACTATGCCGAGGCCCTCGCGAAGACCAAGCCCCAGGCGGTCTGCCTCAGCACGTATCCGGAGACTCACGCCGCCTACGCCCTCGCGGCCCTCGAGGCCGGTGCGCACGTCTTCCTCGAGAAGCCCGTGGCCGACAACCTCGCCGACTGCGAGCGCGTCATCGCCGCGGCGAAACAGCTCCGACGCAAGCTGGTCGTGGGCTACATCCTCCATGTGCATCCGTCCTGGACGAAGTTCACCGAGCTGGCGCGCACGCTCGGCACGCCGCTCGTCATGCGGATGAACCTCAACCAGCAGAGCTCCGGCCCGAATTGGGAGACCCACAAGCAGCTGCTCAAGACCACCTCACCGATCGTCGACTGCGGCGTGCACTATGTGGATGTCATGTGCCGGATGACCGGCTCGCGTCCCATCAGCGTCAACGGCATCGGTGCCCGGCTCACCGATGAGATCGCGGCGAACCAGATCAATTACGGCCACCTGCAGGTCACGTTCGCCGACGGCTCCGTCGGCTGGTACGAGGCGGGCTGGGGACCGATGATGAGTGAGACGGCCTTCTTCGTGAAAGATGTCATCGGACCCAAGGGCAGCGTCAGCATCGTCGCCACCACCGCCGCGAGCGCCGGTCAGTCGGCCAACGTCGATGCGCACAGCAAAACCGAGGCGCTGCGGCTCCACCACGCCACCCGCGGACCCGACGGCACGTTCACGCGCACCGACGAGATCATCACGGTCACGGACGAGCCGACCCACGACGAGTTGTGTCGCCGAGAACAGGACGTCTTTCTCCGCGCCATTCGCGAGGATGGCGATCTCACCGAGCACTGGCAGAGCGCGATCGACAGCCTGCGAATCGTGCTGGCCGCCGATCAGTCCTTCCGCGAGGGCCGGACGGTAAAGCTGTAGCCGGGATCAGCGGCCGTCCGTCCCGGACTTGCGACGGGTGGCAAAGCAGAAAGCGAAGGGCTTGTGCTTTGCCTTGATTCCAATTCCGAGGGGCGGAGACTCCAGAGCGGTTTCGATGACACCAA
>CAINHV010000281.1 GCA_903848965.1 uncultured Opitutia bacterium
AAGAGGTCCCGCGCTCCCGGCCGGACAATCCAGCGGAGCGCCTGGGTGGTCTCGATGACGTCGCCGTAGCGAATGTAGATCGTCTCGAGAAAACCGAGATTCACCGTCTCGTTGAAAACGGCATGCAGCCGCTCCATCAGCGGGCGCACCTTGAGGCGCACGACCTCGTCGCGGCCGTATTCCCGCAGCGAGGCGAGCCGGGCCGACAACTCGTAGGCGCCGCCTCGTCCCGCCTGGGTGACATAACCGAGATCGCGCAGACTCTGGAGGACCCGGAACACGGTGGGCTTGGGCAACCGGCACTCCCCGGCCAGCTCTGCCAGGGTCAGCGCCCCGCCCTTCCGGGCAAGCACCTCGAGGAGGGAGAATGACTTCTCGAGCACCGCGATGCTCATGGAATTTGTCTGGCCACACCGTTTCACAATGTGAAACGTTCGTCTCGTCAAACAAAATGCCCTGCGCTCACGCGCCGGGCTACGCGGAGGGGGTCGACGGGCCCAAGACCTGACGTTCGATTCGAACCAAGTCCCTGCGCTCACGCGCAGGGCTACGCGGAGGGGAAGGCCGGCGGAGAGCCGCTCCTCCACCTCCGGCCGCCCATCGATCCAAGACCGGCACCCTTCTCGCATTGCATCACAGATTTGCCTTCGCATCGTGGCGACGTCGCGCCACGTCCCCCCGGGGACCGGCCACCCCGATGCCCCGCCTCCGTTTTCTCCTGGTTCTTTCCGTGCTCCTCACCGGCGTGCTCGCCCCGGGCGCAGACGCCGCTCCCGCCCCGGCCAAGCTGGAAAAGCCGCGGGTCCGGGTCGCCGTCGGCGGCAAGGTCGGTTTCTTCTACCTCCCGCTGTCGATCGCCGAGGGTCTCGGCTACTTCAAGGACGAGGGCCTCGATCTCGAGTTCAACGATTTCGCGGGTGGATCCAAGTCGCTCCAGGCACTCGTGGGCGGCTCGGCCGACATCACCTCGGGGGCCTACGAGCACACGATCCAGATGAAGGCCAAGCGGATTGCGCTGAAGGCCTTCGTGCTGCAGGGCGCCTATGCCGACATCGCCCTCGGGGTGTTCAAGGATCGAATCCCGAACTACCGATCGATCGCCGACCTGAAGGGAAAAAAGGTCGGGGTCACGGCCCCCGGTTCCGCGACGCACTTTTTCCTCATGCACCAGTTGATCCAGGCCGGCCTCAAGCGCGACGCGGCGATGGCCATCGGGATCGGCCAGACCAGCGGCGCGGTCGCCGCGGCGCAGCGGGGCGAGCTCGATGCGATTGCAAATGTCGATCCGGTCCTGACCGAGCTCGAGATGAGCGGCGCGATCCGGATCGTGGCCGACGGCCGCACGCCCGAGGGCTCGCAGGCGATTTATGGCGGCCCCTTCCCCGCCGGCTGTCTTTACACGACCGAAAAATTCCTGCGCGAGAATCCCAACACCATCCAGGCGCTGACCAACGCGGTCGTCCGCGCCCTGCTTTGGATGAAGACCGCCACCCCGGAACAGGTCATCGCGGTCCTCCCGCCGTCGTTCAGCGCCGGCCGGCGGGAAGTCATTCTGGCGGCGGTGACGCGGACGCTCCCCACCTTCTCCCGCGACGGGCAGATTACCCGGGAAGGCGCCGAGACGGTCCTCCGAGTGCAATCCGGGATCGACCCTGGCGTGCTCGCGGCGCGGATCGACGTGACGGAGACCTACGACAACAGCTTTGCCCGCCGGGCGATGGAAAAATATGGCCGTTGATTCCGGGCCGGCCGGCGCGGCTCCTCGCAGCCAGCCGGCGATCGCCTTCGAACACGTCGACTGCACCTTCCGGACCCCGGACGGAATTGCCTACACCGCCCTGCGCGACCTGAACCTGCAGGTCGCCGACGGCGAGTTCGTCGCGGTCGTCGGACCGACGGGTTGCGGCAAGTCCACGATCCTCAACCTCGCCGCCGGGCTCCTGACGCCGACGAGCGGCAGGGTGAGCGTCCATGGCATCCCGCTGGCCGGCTTGAACCGCCACGCCGGCTACCTCTTCCAGGCCGATCCCCTGATGCCCTGGCGGACCGCGATCCGGAACGTGGCCCTCGGGCTCGAGTATCGCGGCGTGGACCGCCCGACCGCCGAGCAACGGGCCACCGAATGGCTGGCACGCGTCGGGCTGGCGGGCCGGGGCGACGTCTATCCCCACCAGCTCTCCGGCGGGATGCGCAAACGGGTGTCGCTGGCGCAGACGCTGATCCTCGACCCGGAGATCGTGCTGATGGATGAGCCCTTCAGCGCGCTCGACGTGCAAACCCGGGTGCTGATGGAGAACGAGCTGCTCGAAATCTGGGCCGCGAACCGGAAGTCGGTGCTGTTCATCACGCACGATCTCGAGGAGGCGATCCTCCTGGCCGACCGGGTGGTCGTCCTCGCGGCGGGACCCGGCACGCATGCGCTCGGCGAATTCCTGATCGATCTCCCCCGCCCTCGCGATCTCGCGGAACTGCGGACCACGCCCCGCTTCTCGACGCTGTACCACGACATCTGGCAGGTGATGAAGGACGAGGTGCTGAAGAGCTACGCGCAGCACAAGAGCCGCGGCTGAGGCCGAAGAACGATGTCCTACCGCCGCCTGCTCTTCTTTCGCGTGCTGCTCTTTGCCGGGCTGGTCACCACCTGGCACCTGCTCGTCCAGTTCGAGGTGCTGCCCGCCTTCTTCTTTGGCGAACCGGCGGTCGTCTTCCAGCGTACCTGGCACTGGTTCGCCTCGGGCGAAATCTATCCGCATCTCGGGATTACGCTGCTCGAGACGCTGGTCGCTTTCGTGCTGGGCGCCGGGTTCGGGCTCGGCGGCGGGCTCTGGCTGGCGCTGAACCCGACGGCCTCGAGCTTGCTCGAACCCTATATCAAGGCGCTGAACTCGATGCCGCGGGTGATTCTCGCCCCGATCTTCGCGGTCTGGTTTGGGCTCGGGATCTGGAGCAAGATCGCGCTGGGGGTGACGCTGGTGTTCTTCATCGTCTTTTTTAACGTGTACCAAGGTGTCCGGGAAGTGAGCCCGCTGGTGCTGGCTAACGCGCGGATGCTGGGAGCGAACGCCCGGCAACTGCTCCGGACGGTTTACCTCCCCTCGGCGACGAGCTGGGTTTTCTCGAGCCTGCACACCTCGGTGGGCCTCGCCTTCGTGGGCGTGGTGGTGGGCGAGTACCTCGGTTCAGCGCGGGGGATCGGCTACCTGATCCTCCAGGCGGAAGGGCTGTTCGACATCAACACCGTCTTCGCCGGGATTCTCGTGCTCACGATCCTCGCGCTGATCCTCGACAGCCTCGTCAGCCGGCTCGAACGATCGGTGCTGCGGTGGAATGTCCGGTCCACGCAGACCTCTCCCGGAGCCTGAGCGGGCCGCGCCGGTGCGCCCGGCGGGCCGCGACGGATTCCCCTCCAGCGTCGTCCAACTACATCAGCCGGGATCGTGCAGTTGACTGTAGGGCCGTCGCTCGTCGACGGGCTTGTCTTTCCTCGTGAATTAGGGGCCTGCCGACGAGCGGCAGCCCTACACCAATCGGTTTCGGCGCGCCCGCCGTTGCAAAACCTCCAACTGCACAGCTCCGCCTCAGGCGGCCGAAAGCTGCTGCGGCCGGGAGCGCGCCTTGTGCGCGGCGGTCAGGAGCGAATAGCCCGGCCGAACCACGCCGGCCGGCGTAAATTGAACGAAGCCGGCCTGGGCTGCGACGCGCATGAGTTCGCCCCGGTGCTGGACCCCGAGCTTGCGATGGAGATCCCGACGCACGCTCGAAATGGTGCCTGACGTCATGCCGAGTTCACGGGCGGCGGTGGCGTTGTCACTCCCGCCGCCAATCACCGAAAGGACCAGCTGCTCGCAGGGTGTCAGCATCCGCAGATGGGACACGCCGGTGGCGACATCCGCCCGGATGCATCGGAGCACACTCTGGCTCCAGTAAAATTCCCCCCGCGCGACCATCTGGAGCGTGGCGGTCAACTGGCCGGGCGGCTCCTCCGTGGAGTCGAAGACCCCGCGGATCGGAAGCGTGCGCAACGCGGTCAGCAACCGCACCTCATGGTGCGTGGTCACGACCAGCACCTGCCGGGCCCGCGAGTCGCGGCCAGTGCAGGTGGACAGAAAATCTATCGCATCGCCGCCGAGCGAAGCACCGATGCCAGTCACGAGAAGTTCAACCGGTTCCTTCGCCAGCGCGACGGCGGCGAGTTCGAGTGAACACTCGATTCGAATCTTTGCCTGCGGAAAGGCCTTCCGGATGAAAAGGCGAAGCGCCTCCGCATAGATTCGATCGGCTTTGACGATGAGGATGGAACGAACGTCTGAGTGGGTGGTGGGCTTCATGTTTTTTTGGGGGTTGCTGGCTTCACCGTCCAAAACAGGGAAATTACTCCGCCACCCAAGCGCTCCACCGTAATATCTGCGTAAGCTCGAGATTGATTCCCCGACGGTACCCGGCCTGGCCGGGGTGAACTTCAAGAGGGCACGACATCTCGCGCTCGGGCTAAATGGCGGTAGCCCGACTTCGGAATGACTTCCACCGCGCCGCGCACCGACAAGCCGACCGCTTCCAAGGATCGACCCAGTTTCCCCAATAGCACGCGCATGTTGCTCGTATCACCCCGAAACGATCGACCGAGAATTTCACTGTAGAGCATCTCGTAGGTGGTGACGCCCTCGCCCGACTCAAGCAGCAGGCGGATCAGTTCCGACTCCCGCGGTGTGATGCCAATCGATCGGTTGGCTCGGGTGAGCGTACGCCGCAGGAGGTCAACGCTGGCGCCAGCAAATCGAACCCGATCGCCGTCGCCAGGGGTCGCGCTGCGGCGCGTTTCCGCGCGGGGTTGCCGGAAGCGCTCGATGTGGGCGCTGACCACATCAATGCGCAACGGATCACGCTGCACGACGTCCGCCCCGAGTTGGATCTGCCGCGCCTCCACGAGGGAGGTCGCATCGGCGCTCAGGATGACGACCGTGTGAGTGGGCCAGCGCCACTCCTCTCCTTTCACGAGGGCGATGAGTTCGTCCGAATATCCGTCACTCAAGGTGTGGCGAACGATGATAAGATTCGGCTGGACGCGGGTGAACAGCCGCTTCGCCCCACGGATCGAATCCGTCTCCACAAATGGCCACGCTTTGCTTTGGCACAGGGAGGCAAAGGCAAACCGTTCCCGGGCATTGCTGCAGACGATCGCAATCATGCCGCCCATTACGTTGGCAAAACAAACAACACCCGGAAGCGCTCGCTCTCCGGCAGGACAGCGATGGCAGCCAGCCCGTGGCACCTCTGGATGCCATGAATCAGGCCGCGGGCGGGAATTGCGGCCAATGAGGGTTCGTCGCCGCGCAACCAAGATTCGGCACGTTCTCGAGCCAGCGCCGGCCCGCCATTCTCGATTGTGATCGCAACTCCGGGATGACTCCCGAGCGCATTCCGCCGATTCAACCAGAGCAGATGGCTTCCCCGGCTCCCGGTCACCGCGGAATCCAGGCGGGCGAGCGGAACACTGCTGACTCGAATCGTCTGGTTAGCCGCGCCGATCAGCAACGCCAGTTCGATGGCCGGCACCATCATCAGGAGGAATTCAATCCCGGAGAGCCCACGAATCGGCACTCGATCATCCGTACCCAGGTAGTCCACGACCTTGTTGGCTTCCGGGGCGCCGGCCTTTCGGGTGGCGATACTCATGGCATGCCGGACGCCGACGTCGACGAGCGCCGGGGACGTGTCACGATTGCCGTAGCCAGAGTCGAAGAATGTCCCAGTGACGCTGGTGGCAGCCTCCGCGGTCTTGCGGGCTTCGTCGAGCCCCCGGAAGATCTGCGCGGCCGTCGGATCGAACTTAAGCCGGGGAGCAAGGTACAGCACCGCCGCTGCCAGGTGGGCTTGGATGGTCGTAAGCAGTCCCGCATTCTGCAGCAGGGCATCCCGCGCGCTCTCCGAGGCCACCAATTCAACCTCGCGCTCCAGCCGCGCCGCCTCGAGGTCGCAGGCGATCGCGCCCGACTGATCCGCTAGGGCATGCTCCCGCCGCCGCAGTCGCGTGCGCTCGATCCAGCCCGGAATGCGACCTTCAAAACCATCCTTCTCCGGCAGGGGCTTGCCGAGGAATTCATACACCTGCAGCGGAATCGCGCGGCGCAGGTTTTCGTCGGAGTCGAATGCGCTCAGGATGACAAAGCCAAGATCGCGATCGATTTTCGCGGCCGCCTCGATGAAGGCCAAGCCGTCCATGCTCGGCATATGGATATCGGTCAGGCAAAGATCGTAACGATTGTCCGCCAATGCTCTGAGCGCATCCCGGGCGTTGAAACAGAACGCCAAGTCATAGTGCCGGGCGAGCCGAACCCGCACGTAGGCGTGAATCTGCCGCTCGTCATCCACGACAAGGATTCGTGGTTGAAACAGGTCCGCGGCCTCGGCGCTCATACGTCCACTACGCGAGGGCGACTCCCAGGCTGACTCCCGCTCGTCCCGCGCCCGTCGCCGGCAACGCCGCCCGCGGCAGGAACCGTCGCCATCGCAGATCGACGGCAAAAGTCGTGCCCTTGTTCAATTCGCTCTGCACGGAAATCGCGCCCTCGTGAAGCTGGGCAATCCTCTGGCAGATCGTGAGGCCAAGACCGAAGCCCCAGGTGTCATCACCAAAAACTCTCGTGGTGAAATAGGGCTCAAAGATTCGCTCCCGGTGTTCCGGCGCAATTCCGGAACCTCGATCGGAGAAACGGACGCGCCATCGATCCGCCGGCTCGCGCGACGCTTCAATTCTGACCATCGAACCCGCAGACGAGGCATCGAGCGCATTCGCCTCCAGGTTGGTCATCAAACGCTGGATCAACACCGCGTCGGCGACGAGGGTCGCGTCCGTCGTCAACTCGACCTCGACCTTCACCTCTCGCCGCTTGGCGTGGGACTCGGTCACTTGTAGCACGGCAGCCATGATGTCCCAATGATAACCTGTTTAAACTCGGGCTCAAGCTGGCTGCCGAATAACCAGGCCTCCAGGACGTATTCGCTCATGATTCGTGTTGCGCGCTTCGCCGCGAGCCGCACCTCCGCCGCGGCGCTTCCCGGCGGAAAATAGCCCTCGGTGTCCGGGTGACCGCGCGCAAGATCGATGATCTTCATCCGCACGTTCGTGGTGGCCGCGTGAGTGTTCAGTCCGAATACACTCCTCAGCCTGTTGTCGGCCCAAAAAACTGCGAAGGACCAGGCCATGATGCTAATCAACAAAGCCCCCCGATTCGCCGCCCCAAAAAATGAGTCCGACGCTCAGCAGCACCATGGTGAGCCGCTGGGCCAAGGCCCAAAACATCTGCCTCGCATTGTATACACGATGTAACGCAATCGCCCAGGCCGTCAAAAAACATGCACCCACAAACACAAACAAACTGATCTTCTTCAAAACAGATAGGGGGAAGATATTTCCTCCGCTTGTGAGGACGACGAGAAGAAGGCCGGCGATCCCGAAATTCAGGACTAGAAACTGCCTCTCGACCCGTCGCGTTCCCGTCTGCACCTTCATCTGACGATACGATTGGCCAACTATTCCCACGTAGGCACAGACGGAGAGAACATTATACGCCACGCAGCCAAGTCCGCGTTCGGTCGTGTTGGCCTCGACGCCATAGACCATGAAAGAGTCCGTGGCGGATAAAAGGGCCAGAATGGCACCGAAGGCTAGCCAGGGAAGCGAGCGCTTGATGACCGCTCTCCGCCTCTCTTCCGTCGCGAACAGCGACTCTTTTAGCAGCCAGACCAACCATGGTAAGAATGCCGCCAAACAAGCATTGGCCCTCAACCAAAACAGAGGCATCGGCTCTCGGGTGCTCGCCAAGGAAGCCCCACTCTCGATGACAGTTGCAACCAGACCCAACCAAGCGGCCACCAAGACGGAAGCGATTGATAAAATCTGGTTGGTAAAACGCCCTGGATTGTACAGAAGCACCGCGATTCCGACGGCAGAAAAGAGTATAGTCGTAGTCAGGATGACGCTAAGCATTTAGGGCATTCGTTAGGTGCAGGTGCCTAACTCAGCTTACGGTTCAGGAGTGAAACCAGTGCGGCAATCGGATTCATACCCCCTGTTTCGGGGTCTCGCTTCAATTCACTCACAACCGCCCATGGGTCCGCCAACGCACCGCTCGACTGCGAAGGCGCGCTCACTAGGCCCACTTCAAATGAGGCACCCCTCGCTATAAAGTCTGCCATCCGGCACTCGAGCAGGCACCCCATTCGGCGATGCCATTTCGAGTCAGGGCTTCCGGGCCAGCTCCCGGGCCGCCGTGTCCACCGCGTCCGGCGCCTTTAGTTCCTTAGTCCCTTTCGCGCCGAGTTCGGCCAGTTTGCGGGCGCCCGGGAGGAGCATCCCGGTGAACGAACCCACGGCACTATTGT
>CAINHV010000282.1 GCA_903848965.1 uncultured Opitutia bacterium
CGCCAATTTTATGTCCCGATGGTGCCGGCGGTAGAAATCTCCTTTTCACCCGATTCATGGGGTGGAGACGGGCCGGACCAGCTCCGGATGAACTGTCTCTTTCCTTTTCATCCCCTTGCGCGATTCATGCTCGCCAAGGGTTTGCAGATTTGCCTCAACCAAGGGCAGTCGCGTTAGAAACCCAATCATTAACCCCGAAAAAACGTTATGGCGCACGTCGTTACCAGCAAATGCCTCGGCTGCAAATTCACGGATTGCGTGGAGGTTTGCCCCGTCGCTTGTTTCTACGAACTCGACGGTCAGGTGGTCATCCATCCCGACGACTGTATCGACTGCACGGCCTGCGTGGACGTGTGCCCGGTCCAGGCGATTTACGACGAGCCGAATCTCCCGGCGGAGTTCCGGGCGGACACCGAGTACAACGCGACCAAGTCGCGTGAGGTGAAGGATTCCGGCGCCGAGGCGATCACCGCGAAGAAGGATGCGCTGCCCACCGCCGAACAGCGGAAGAAGGATTTGGGTTATTGATCGATCACGGCTCCGTCATCAGACGGGGCGCCAAGGGTGCGGACCGGGATTCCGGCTGCACCTTTTTCGTGGGCGTCTACCGCCGGGTCGCGGTGGAGCCGATATACTCGGTCGTCCCGACGGTGACGCGGCGAAGCTCGACCTCATATTTGCCGCCGGGCCAAGTCGTCTTGGCGCGATGTAATCCGGACGTAGGCCGGTCGATCACGATGACGAGGGTTGATCGAGCTTCGGCGCCCGCGGCGGCGATCGGACCCACTCCGGTAAGCGTCGCGAGGATCGCGATCAGGAGGCCGGTAAATCGAAGGGAAACGACCAGGGTGAAAATCGTCATGGCTTTCTCCTCGGCCGGAGCGATCGCGCTTTCGAGCGGTGCGCACGTGGCGCCGCTGGCGGTCGAGTTTGCTCGACCTGCCTCCCGCCCGGTGCGAAACGAAGGCGCCTGATCGAGGGCGCTGACCATGACGAATCCAATGCATCGCCGATCCGCCCTGCGGGTCATGGGAACGGCGGCGGCGGCGCTGCTGTCAGCCAGACTCGTGCCGGCGGCCGCTAGTGGGGACCCTGCAACGATGATCCGGACGCGGGCCATTCCTTCCTCGGGCGAATTGCTGCCGGTAATCGGGCTGGGAACCTGGCAGACCTTTGACGTGGGAGCGGGAACCGAGGCGCGGGCGCCGCTCACGGCGGTGCTCTCGGCCTTCGCGGAACTCGGCGGACAGTTGATCGATTCCTCACCGATGTACGGGAACTCGGAGGGCGTCGTGGGCGATCTCAGTGCGCAGCTCGGGCTGCGGCCGAAGCTCTTCATCGCGACGAAAGTCTGGACCTCGGGCCGGCGGCAAGGGGTGGAGCAGATGGAGGATTCGATGCGCAAGCTGCGCGCCGACCCGATTGATCTCATGCAGGTGCACAACCTCGTCGACGTGGAGGTGCACCTCGAGACGTTGCGCGAATGGAAGCGGCAGGGCCGGGTGCGCCACCTCGGCGTGACGCATTACACGGCCGGGAGTCATGACGCGGTGGCGAAGATCGTGGCGACGCAGCCACTCGATTTCATCCAGATCAATTACTCCATCGCAGAGCGGGAAGCGGAGCAGCGGCTGCTGCCCTTGGCGCGGGAACGCGGGGTGGCGGTGATCGTCAATCGTCCGTTCGCCGGGGGCGATTTGTTCAGCCGGCTGCGGAGCCGGCCGCTGCCCGGCTGGGCGGCGGAAATCGGGTGCGAAAGCTGGGCGCAGGTGATGCTAAAATTCATCCTGTCGCACCCGGCGGTCACGTGTGCGATTCCCGCCACGTCCAAGGTCGAGCACCTGCGCGACAACATGAAGGCCGCGCACGGGCTGTTACCCGACGCGGCCCTGCGGGCGCGGATGGTGGCGGACATCGGTTAGAACGCTTTCAGACAGACCTTGTGCACGCCCGCTGAGAGGCCCGGCGACCACTCCTCCCTGCGCATAAAAAAGGGCCGGGCTTGGCGCCCGGCCCTCTCAAACGTGGAAATTCGACGGTCTACTTGTTGAGGAACAGATCGCTCTGAATCAGGGCATCGACGATGCTGCGGATCCCGTGGTTCTGGTCCTTGGTCGAGGCGATAATCTGCTCGATCGTCGCCCGATCACCGAAGCGGACCGGGGCGCCGGTCGCGTAGACCGCGAGCTGCCGGGCGATATTGCGGGCAATCTGCGCTTCGTCCTTCAGGAGGATTTGTTTGAAGGCGCGGATGTCCTTGAAGGCGCTGCCGTTGTTCAATTGGCCGCTTGGATCCACGGGCTGGGCATAGTGGAAGGCAAACGGCCAGCCGTTCTTTCCGAAACCATGTTCCGGCGGGTGACTGATGGAATTGGCCCGGTAGCGATCCCGCCAAGCGCCCATCACATCGAAGCTCTCGAGTGCGAAGCCCGGTGGGTCGATGTTCCGATGGCACGACGCGCAGCTTTCGTCGGCGCGGTGCTTGTCGAGTTGCTGGCGGATCGTGACGGCGCCGCGAATGTCGGGTTCGACGGCCGGCACCGCGGCTGGCGGCGGCGGAATGTCATGGCCCATAATGCGCTCGAGAATCCACTTGCCGCGCAAGACCGGCGAAGTCGTGGTGCCGTTGGCGGTGACCTTGAGCACGCTGGCCTGGGTCATGAAGCCGCCACGCAGGCTGTCTTGGGCGAGGGCCACCCGGCGCATCTTGATCCCGTCGACGCCGGGAATCTTGTAGTGCGTCGCGAGCCGCTCGTTCAGGAAGGTGAAGTCGGAATCGACGATATTGCGCGCGGGCAGATTGTGGTGGAGCAGTTCCGCAAAGAAGTGGCGCGACTCCTCGACCGCGGCTTCGTTGAGCGCCTCGTCGAGATAGTAGTCGTTGTAGAGCGACGTCGACGGAGTGGTGTCCTCGATCTTCCGGAGCTCCAGCCAGTAGTCGAGGAACGCATGGACGAAGCGCTCCGACTTTGGGTCGGCGAGCATCCGATCCGTCTGCGCCTTGAGCGTGGCGGTCTTGCTCAACTCTCCCTTGGCAGCCAGAGCACGGAGCGCTTGGTCGGGCTCCGAATTCCAGAGAAACAGGGCCAGGCGGGTGGCCAGCGCATAGTCGTCGAGCTTGCCGGGCTTCTCGTCGACAAACACGAAGCCGGGCGAGGCGAGCACCGCGGTGTATCCGACGAGCATGGCGCCCGCGAAACCGATTTTGGCCTTCAGGCGATCCTTGACGACGCCGAGGAAGATCTGGACGTCCTCTTCGCGCGCCGGGCGACGATAGGTGCGTTGAATGAAGGCGCGGAGGAGGCGTTCGGCGTCCTGCTCGGGATTGGTGGATTCGACTTCCACCTTCACCGGGCCGGAACCCATGCCGCCGCGACCATAGTCGCCACCGGCCCGACCGGTGCCACGACTTTCCCGCACTACATCCAAGGCGACGGTGCTGTCGTTGGAGCGCTTCAGGGGCAGGTCGCCGAAGAGCAATTTGTAGCCCGCCGTGGTCGAGTCGTCATAGAGAGGTCCCTGAATCTCCATCCAGCGGAACGCGACGGCGGGAACGCCATCCTTTTGGGCGAGCGGATTGGTGTAACCGCCTTGAAAACCGGTCGGCCGGGAGCGGAAGAAACGAGACGCATCGGTGACGATGCCTTCGGTCGGCAGGAGGTAAACCTCGCCCAAGTCCTGAATTCCGACTTCCGGGTGGAGGTCGATGCCACCCAGTCGGCGATTCTGGGCTGCCCCGTGGGTGTAGATCGTGATGTATTCAGAACGACGGCCCCGTGAGACGTCATCGTAGTTCGCGTAGAAATACTTCTTGTA
>CAINHV010000283.1 GCA_903848965.1 uncultured Opitutia bacterium
CAGGCCGCCTGGCGGCCGATGGAACGAACGAAGAACGGCGCGGATTTCCGCGCCGTTCTTGTTTTGGGCCGAAATCACCCCCTGCGGAACCGGTTGCATTCTCCCCGGGAGGTGCCGCCGGAACCGGCGGCCTTGGCACTGCGCGGCGGTGCAGTGCCCCGCGTTACGGATTTGCGTCAGCGAACCCGGCCGGATTCCTTGGCGGCACTTCCATGTCCCGCACCTTGATCAAAGACGCGCTCGCCGCCTCGGCGCCGCGAGAGGCCATCCTACTCCAGGGCTGGGTCCGCACCCGGCGCGATGCGAAGGCCTTCTCGTTCATCGAGCTCAACGACGGCTCCTGCCTGCGCGGCATCCAGGTGATCGCGAACGCCACGCTGCCGGACTATGCGCAGATCGAGAAGGTCACGACCGGCGCCGCGCTCGAGGTCCGCGGCCAGCTCGTCGCCTCCCAGGGCCAGGGGCAGAAGTGGGAGGTCATCGCGGAGTCCATCACGGTCGTCGGTCTGGCCGACGCCACCTACCCGCTGCAGAAAAAAGGACACACGCTGGAGTTCCTTCGCGAAATCGCCCACTTGCGGCCGCGTTCGAACCTATTCGGGGCGGTGTTCCGCGTGCGGAGCCGGCTGGCCTATGCCGTGCACCAGTTTTTCCAGGAGAAGGACTTCATCTACGTCCACACGCCGATCATCACGGCCAGCGATGCCGAGGGCGCGGGTGACATGTTTCGCGTCACGACCCTCGACCTCGCCCAGCCCCCGCGCAACGAGGAGGGCCAGGTGGATGCGACGAAGGATTTCTTCGGCCGGAAAACTTTCCTCACCGTGTCGGGCCAGCTCGAGGGCGAGATCTTTGCCAGCGCGCTGTCCAACATCTACACGTTTGGGCCGACCTTTCGCGCGGAGAACTCCAACACCTCGCGGCATGCCGCCGAGTTCTGGATGATCGAGCCGGAAATCGCGTTCTGCGATCTGCAGGGCAACATGGCGCTGGCGGAGGAATTCGTGAAGTACCTCATTCGCGACGCGAAGGAACACTGCGCCGCCGACCTCGAGTTCTTCAGCAAGTTCGTCGACAAGGAACTTCTCGCCCGGCTCGACTTCGTGCTCGAGCGCCCCTTCCAGCGCTGCAGCTACACCGAGGCGATCGCGATTCTCGAGCAGAGCGGCAAGAATTGGGAGCATCCGGTTTCCTGGGGCGCGAACCTGCAGGCGGAGCACGAGCGCTTCCTCGCCGAGGAACACTTCAAGTGCCCGGTCACGGTTTATAACTACCCGCGGGCGATCAAAGCCTTCTACATGCGGGTCACGGAGGGATGCGCCCCGGATCGGCAGACGGTCGGCGCGATGGATCTGCTCGTGCCCGGCATCGGCGAAATCATCGGCGGCAGCCAGCGCGAGGAACGCCTGGAATTCCTCCGCGAGGGCATGGCGATGCATCACCTGTCCGAGAAGGACTATTGGTGGTATCTCGATTTGCGCCGCTACGGCTCCGTGCCGCATGCCGGCTTCGGCCTCGGGTTCGAACGCATGCTCATGTTCGTCACCGGCGTCGGGAACATCCGCGACGTGATCCCGTTCGCCCGCACCCCTGGCACGGCCGAGTTCTAAGGTTTCCGCCGGCGGCGGAAACCTAGCGAATTTTCCCGCGGGCCGCGATCACCCACTTGCCCTCGACCTGGCCGTGGCGGCCGTACCACAGCTCGTCCTGCAGGTTCACCGCCGGGCAGACGTGGCTCGGGATCACCCAGACTTTTTCGCCCACCTTGGCCGAGCCGCCGTTGAGGGCGACGTGGCCGTGCTCCTCCGTCATCCGCGGCATCGTCCAGCCGCGGCCGGGAAAGCGTCCGTAGTTCGGCGCCCCTTTCGTGGCGTCGTAGGTGAAGGTCTTCGACCCGCCGTCAATGATGCACTGGCCCGGCACGCTCGTGCTCACCACGGTGGTCAGCACCCGCAACGCGCAATCGTCCTCGGCGCAAAGGCCCATCGTGACGCAGGTGGCGTCGTTGAAAATATAAGTCCCGGGTCGAATCTCGGTCGTCTGCGGAATGATCGGCGTCTTGACGACACCGGGGGTGGAGCCCCCCGAGACGATCTTCGTTTCAAACCCGGCCCGCTTCAGCGCCTCGATGGTCGCCGCGACCTTGGCGCCGCCGGCCTTGAACTCGTTCTCATCCAACCAAGCCGGGTAATAGAAAAGTCCCTGAAAGTTGGTGCACGCCTGCGCAACTGCGACGGCCTCCTCCGGCGTCTGGACGCCGCAGCGGCCGGCCCCGATGTCCACCTCGATCAGCGTGTTGATCCCGGGCAGTCCCTGCGCGATGGCCACGGAGTCGACGGCGACGGTGATGCGGCGCGTCTTCGCCAGTTCCCGGACCCGGGCGTATTTCTCCTTCGTCAGCGGGTAACCGATCAGGAGGTCGTCGCCCGGCATGACCTCGGCCTCGCCGGCCTTGGCCACCGTCAGGCCAATCGCTCCGGCCGCGAGCTGCATCCGCGCGATCTCGGGCGTCTTGTGCGTCTTGATGTGCGGGCGCAGCCCCACCTTCATTTCACGGCAACGCGCCTGCATCCGCGCGATGTTGCGCTCGAGCGCGTCGAGATCGACGTAGAGGGCCGGGGTATCCAGTTCGAGGGCGTTCATCGTAGGAAGAATTGGTCAGAACCGAGCCGGGTTAACCACGAAGGCACGAAGGGCACGGAGTTTTGAGGCCGGACAATCCAGTCTCGGTGCCTCGGTGTCTCGGTGGTTCAATCGCCTGGACTGGGTTCTTCGTGCGCTTCGTGTCTTCGTGGTTAAACCTCCGGTCAAACCGTCGCGACGCACTCGATCTCGACGGCGAAATTGCGAGGCAGCGCGCCCGCCTGAATCGTGGTCCGGGCCGGGTACGGCGCGTTAAAGTAGGTCGCGTAAACTTCGTTCATCGCGCGGAAATCTCCGATGTCCCGCAGAAAGACGTTCACCTTGACGACCTTGTCCATCGACGAGCCCGCCGCGTCGAGGATGGCCTTGATGTTCTCGAAGACCTGCTTGGTCTCGGCCTGGATCGTGGACGGAGTGTAGTTGCCGGTGGCGGGGTCCAGGGGCCCCTGACCCGAAACGTAGATGAATCCGTTCGCGACAACGGCGGGCGAATAGGGCGAGGTGGGCGCCGCGGCGCCTTTGGGATTAACAGCAGTTCTCATGGTGTGGGCGATTGATTCGTAATTTCGCGTCGGTGTCTAGTGCGGTCGAGGCGAGTGGCCTGGCGTGGCATGGGCCTCCCGACCCATGAAGTTCGCAGGACCGTCCGTTCTCGTAGGGGCGCCGCAAGACTGCGGACCCACAAATCCTTCCCTCAGGAAACTCCACGGGTCGGGAGACCCGTGCCACGCGCCGACCTCAGCGAGGGCCCTGAATCGGCGCGCGCACCGCCTTGCCCGGACTCACGCCGGGCTGGAACTTGCCGTCGCGCACCACGAAGACCCCGCCGACGAGCACGTGCGGGATGCCTTCGGAAGGAAGATCCGGCTGCGTGTAGGTCGCCCGGTCGGTCACGGTGTCCGGATTGAAGAGCACAAGATCCGCATCGGCACCGACGCGCACGCGGCCCTTGTTGCGCAGCATCGGCACGCGGTTCTCGAGCCGCTTCGCCGGCATCAGCGCGAGTTTGTCGAGTGCCTGCATGAGGCTGATGACCTTCAGCTCGCGGGCGTAATGGCCGAGGATCCGGGCACTCGTGCCGGCATGCCGCGGATGGCCCCGCAGCCCGTCACTGCCGATCATCGTGAGCGGATGGGCGACGATGTCGCGGATCACTTCCTCGGGATTCGAATGGATGATCACGAGCCCGCCGGTCTGCCGGTACTTCTCGAATGTCTCCGCCGTGAGCCGCTCGCCCGTCGAGGGCCATTGGAGATCCTTGTAGTCCATCTCACCGTTCTCCCGCCAACCCGGGTCAAAGATGGCGGATTTGATGTCCGTCATTCCGGCCGTGTAGGGGTAACACTCGGCGGTGATGTCGACGCGCCGGGCGTGGGCCTCGGAGATGAGCTGCATCACCCGCGGCGTGAGCCGCAGCGCCGTGCTCTGCACATGGCAGATGTGCGCGGGCGCGCCGGTGATTGTGGATGCAGCGATGATCTCGAGCACCGCGGAATAAACGTTCTGAAGCCCGGTGCCGCCCTTGGCCCGCATGTGCAGGTGGCAGGGCGCGTTGTACTTCGCCGCGACGCGGAACATCTCCACGGTTTCGCGCTGCGTCGCCGTCGGCGTGTATTGGAGCCCGAAGCCGACCGCGACCGCGCCCCGCTGCAGGCCCTTTTCAATCAAGGCGGCGATCTTCGCCATTTCCTCGTCAGTCGCGATCCGCGTGGCCGCGCCGGATTTGGCGCCGGGGAGAAATTCCGGCCGGTCGCCCATGACGGCCATCCGCGATGGAATGTGGCCGACGCTCACCGCGTAGTTGATCGTAGTCTTGCCTTCCCGCGCGGCGTACCACGCGTCGACATCGGCGCTGCCGACCTCCAACTCCGCGACGGTGGTGACACCATCCTGCGCCTTGAGCCGGTAGTCCTCCGGCAGCTGCGCGTGCTGGTGCAGGTCGATGAACCCGGGCGCGACCACGAGCCCGCCCGCCTCGACAATAGTCCGGCCGTTGAGCGGTTGCTCCGAGATCGCCCGGATGACTCCGCCTTGAATCCCGACGTGGCGCACGGCATCGAGTCCCGACTCGGGGTCCATCACCCGGCCGCCACGCAGCACGAGATCGAATTCCTGGGCCCCGGCCTGAGGCGCGAGCCCGGCGAGAACCAGCGCAAACAGGGAAAGACCGAGGGAACGGAGCAGCGCCGGCAGGGAGGGCATGGGGAAGCAGGAGTGAAACAAATCAGACAACGGTGAACGCTGCGGAATCTGATCGTTTTCCTCGGGGCGTCACCCGCAATTTTCGAACCGAGCCGTCACGCGGACTGGCGGCCGCGGCTGGCAGTGGCTGCCCAGTAGCATGGGTCTCCCGACCCATGAAGACCGTGAGGAAAGCTGATCCGTTTCCATGGGTCGGGAGACCCATGCCACCCTGTCCAAGGCAAACCAAGACATCGACCTATTCGCTTGCCCGAAATTTTCCGCGGCGTTTGCTCGCTTTGAAGTCGGCGCACCGATGCGCCATCCGGACCCTCTATGCGCTCCCCTTTCGCTTCCGCCCCCGCACTGGTCGCCGCCTTGCTCGTGATGGCGTCGACGACCCGGGCCGAGGTGCTAATCGAGCGCACGGTCCTGCCCTTCGAGGTCGCGCCGAGCAGCTTTGCGATCGGCCTGCCGGGCGGGGTGAACTTTTGCTTCGATCCCGTCCGCGGCGGGGTCAGCTACGCGTGGACCGGCGGCTTCCTCGACATCGGTCCCGTTCGCCCGGGAATCGGCGGCAAACATCTCGCGCCGGCCAGGCTGCTCGGGCCCGTCGTGTATCAGGAGATCGGAGCCACACCCCTCCGTCGGGGCGATCCCAGCCGGCCACCGGCCTATGAGTTCAAGGGCTACGGCCTGCGCGAGGATGCGGTGGAGTTTCTCTACACGCTGGACGGCGTGCTCGTGCGGGAGGAAATCCGCGCCCGGCCCGGTGGCGGACTCACGCGCCGGTTTCGCGTCGAGGGAGCCACCGATGCCAAATGGTGGTACTCGGTCGAGGGCAAACCCGCGACGACCCTCGCCGCCGGTTCCGATGGGCAGCTTGTCCTCGAGGTCGCGTTTCCGGTCGCCACGCCATGAAGCCGAATACTCTGTCGAACGCGCTGCGCCTTCTGCTCGGCCTCGCCGGCTTGGCGTCGTCTGCGGTCGCGGGCTACCGCCTCGAGAACGTCACCTACCCGGCGGCGATCCGCGGCGGCATCACGGGCGTGACCTTCTCGCCCACCGGCACGCTCGTCGTGGCGACGCGCTACGGTGAAATCTGGATGCGAGATTCCGCCGGGGCGTGGCGGCAGTTCGCCCGCGGGCTCAACGAGCCGATGGGCCTCGTCGCGGAATCCGATCGCGTGGTCTATGTCGCGCATCGCCCCGAACTGCTCCGCGCCTCCGACGAAGACGGCGACGGTCGCGCCGAGACCTTCGCCGCGCTCGGCGGACAGTGGGGCCTCTCGAACAACTACCATTCGTTCTTCTTCGGGCTGCGCCGCGACCGCGACGGCAACTTTTTCGGGGCCGTCTCGCTCGAGTCCGCCGCCGCCAATCCCGACCTGCCCAAAACGAACCAACCTCCGCTCGTCCGCCGCGGCAAACGCGACCCGCGCCTGATCCTCGAGGCCACCGGACATCGCTCCGAGATTCCGTGGAGCGGCTGGGCGGTCCGGATTACACCGGACGGAAAATTCGAACCCTGGGCGAGCGGTTTCCGGCAGGCGAATGGCATCGGCATGAGTCCCGACGGCGATCTGTTCTTCGCCGACAACCAGGGTGACTACAAACCGTCCTGCGGTCTGCTCCACGTCGAGCGCGGCGACTTCCATGGGATGGTCGCGAGCCTGAAGTGGGAGCCGGAGTTCGACGCGAAGACCTTCACCACCGAGCAGGCGTGGCGCCGCTACAAGTCGCCCGCCGTGGTCTTTCCGCACGGCCCGATGGGCGTGTCGGGCGGCGAGCCAACCTGGGACACCACGGCCGGCAGGTTCGGCCCGTTCGCCGGCCAGGTTTTCGTCGGAGACTACTCGAAGCTGGTGATTCGCTCGTCGCTCGAACGCGTGGCGGGCGTCTGGCAGGGCGTGTGTTTTCCGTTCCTCGGCCGCAACGATAGCGCGGCCGTCGTGAGCGGAGTTCCGCTTAACGCCGGCGCGACGCGCGCCACGTTCGCCCCGGACGGCAGTCTTTACCTCGGCGATGCCGGTGGCTGGGGCGCGGGGGCGGATGGCCTGCAACGCGTCGTCTGGGACGGCCACGTCACCCCCGAGGTGCGCAACATGACGCTCACCGAGCGCGGCTTTCTTCTGACCTTCACGAAGCCGATGTCTGCGGCGACGCTGGCCAACGCCGCGAATTACGAGCTGAACCGCTTCCGGTACTACTATCACCACAAGTATGGCTCCCCGTGGATCGACGAGGCCCGGGTCGGCATCCGCGAAGTGCGCCCCGCCGCCGACGGGCTGAGCGCCGAACTCGTGCTCGACGACCTTCGCGCCGGTTTCGTTTACGAGCTGTCGGTGCCCGCTCTGCGTACCACGGACCATGAGCCCATCGCCAATCCGCTCGGTTACTACACCGCCAACGCGCTGCGCAACGGCGATCACCCCATCGGCGGCACCACCCGGCTGCCGCGACCCGACGAGAGCTCGCTCGACGCCAAACAGGGCGCCAGTGCGGAACTCACTTCGGCCAACACCCTTTCCGCCGGCGAAAAAGTTTACCGGCTCTACTGCGTCGCCTGCCACCAGCCCAACGGCCGCGGCATTCCCGGTGGCGCCGCAAGCTTCGTCGATGACAAGTCCCGCCTCGCGAAAACCGACGGCGAACTGCTCCAGACGATCGCCAACGGCAGCGAGGCCAAGGGCATGCCATCCTTCGGGACCTCGCTTTCTCAGGGTCAGCGCAGGGCGGTGCTGACTTACATCCGATCGACCTTCGGGGATAGGTAGAGGTAGGCCCTTTACGACTGGTGGGACCGAGATGATTTCCGGGTGCTATCGTGTCCCGCCAGTAACCCATCCAAAGAACGGCCGCCTTGCCGGCGCTGGAACAAACCCAGCCGATGCCGCCCACTGCCTTGGGCTACGTCGAAGGCGTCACATTTGCAGGGGCGTGCGTCGTGCGCGCCCACGACGCCGTCACTCCGACCGCAGCTTGACCTGTCCGTCCGCAAACTCGGCCGCGAGTGACTGCGCTGGCTTCAACTCGGCGCGGCGCGTCACGGGCTTTCCGGTTTCGTCGCGCAGGACCACGAAGCCGCGATTGAGCACCGAAGCCGGACTCGCCGCCTGGAGCCGTTTCCACAGGGACAGCAACCGCTGCGACTCCGCCTGCACGCGTTTTTCCGGCGCGTGCTGCGCGAGCTGGCTTCGCACGTCAGCCAGCTGCTGGCGTCGTTCCTGCGCCGAGTGCCGCAGGGCGGACCCGAGCCGGTTCGCCAAATCGTCAAGCCGGAGAAAGCCCTGCTCGATCTGCGCGGCGGGCGTCAGCAGGCGCAGCCGGGAGCGCGCGTGATCGAGATCGGTCCGCGCCTGCCGGACCCCGCGCTCGAGCAGAGTGCCGAGCGACTCACCCGCCTGGGATGTGCGCTCGGCGCACGCGACGAAGTGACTCGTGATCAACTCCGCCGCCGCACTCGGCGTCTCCGCCCGGAGATCCGCGGCAAAGTCGCACAAGGTAAAATCGATCTCGTGCCCGACCGCCGAAATCACCGGCAACGGACAAGCCGCCACCGCCCGGACCACGGACTCCTCGTTGAACGGCCACAGGTCCTCGAGGCTGCCGCCGCCCCGTCCGACCACGACCAGATCGAAAATTCCCAACTGCTCTGCGAGCGCCAGCATCGCCGTGATTTCCGCGGCCGCGCCCGGACCCTGCACGAGCGCCGGCAGGATGATCACGCGCCCGCGCCAGCCGCGCCGCCGCACGATCCGGACAAAGTCCTGCGCCGCCGCACCCGTCGGCGACGTGATGAATCCAACGGTCCGCGGCATCTCCGGGATCAGTTTTTTCCGCTCCGGCGTAAACAGTCCCTCCGCCGCGAGCCTCGCCTTCAATGCCTCGAACTCACGCTGCAGCCGGCCCACGCCGTCGTCCACCACGAGCCGCACGATGAGCTGATACTGGCCGCGCGCCTCGTACACACTGACCTGCCCGAAAACCACCACCTGGAGCCCGTCGTGCAACTTCACTGTCTGGCGCAGGGCATCCCCGCGAAACAGCACCGCGCTGAGCTGGGCCCCGGCGTCCTTGAGCGAAAAATACACATGACCGCTCGCCTGCGCGCGAAGGTTGGACACCTCGCCCCGAATCCAGCCCGGCGGGAGCCCGCCCTCCAGGAGCTGCTTCACCCGCCGGGTGAACTCGCTCACGCTTTCCGGCTTCGTGCCGCCGTCGATCAGGTCCATTTCAGCGGGCACGGCGGGCGTATTTTCGACGAATCCATTGCAACACGATCGTCGCCGCCACCAGCACGCCGACCCCCATCAGCACCGCCCCAAAGTTTCCGTTGAACAACCCGCGACCGAGGATGATCGCTCCAATCACCCAGGGCAGCAGCGCCAGCCATGAAACGATCATATAGAGACGAAAGGGCAGTTCGGCGACGCCCAGAATTCCCGTCTGCAGCGCATACGGCGGTCCCGGGGTCAGCCGCACCAGTAGCGCCACCTGCAACGCGTTGTCTGGCGTCACCCGCGGCACCGAATAGCCGTAATGCTTGAACACCCCGCTCAACACGGGACGCAGGGCGTACCGGGCGACCCAGTAGCCGAGGGCAAGATTGAAGGCCACCACCGCGAGCGACACGGCGATGACCGCGCCCAGGCCCATTTGCTCACCAAAGGCCTCGCCGGCCGGGACGGTGAAGATCGACATCGGCATCCCAAAGGCCGGCAGGATGGCCATGGCGCCGAAGAACACCCATGGGCCCGCCTCCCGGATCTCGGCCATCCCGCGAACCGCGAGCGCCTTCAGATCGAGGCCGCGCAAGACGAGCACGGCGACCGTGAGGAGGATCAGCGCCGCCAGCGCGATCTTCACCCACGGGAGTCTGCGCTTTTTTTCCGGCTCCTCGGACGACATCGGGCGAGCCTGTCGGCGCGCGCCGGAAAGGGTCAAGACCTCGCCAAACCGCAGGGACTTGCACGCGATCGCGCCCGCCGCTCTCATCGCCATCGATGACGCGCCCCGTCCCGCCCTCCGCCCGCCCGCCCGCGGGTCCGGACTCGCCGCGGACGGCCAGCATGCAGTTCGCATTGCTCGCCGGGGCCGCACTCTGTCTGGGCGTCATCACCCTCGTGTATCCCGGCGCGACGCGGATGCATGCCACCCCGTGGTCCCTCCTCTACGACACCACCCTGCTCCTGCCCGTGCTGGCGCTCGTGCTGCGATCCTTCGATGCGGGCCGGGCCATGACGCTCCCGCCTTTCCCGTGGCGATGGCTCGCCTTCGCCAGCATCGCGGTGATCGCCGGCTCGGCGCTCCTGAGTCCCCACCGGGCTTCCGCCTGGCTGGGGAGCGCGCCGCTGCTGGCGGCGTTCGCAGTCTGGTTCCTCGTCTACGACTGGCTCCACGCGGATCCGGCCCGCACCGCGAGGCGCCGGGAACTCGCCCGGAACGCGTTGCTCACGTGCTTCGCGCTCGTCGCCGTGGTCAGCCTCGTCCTGTGGTTCAACTCCATCGGCCCGCTCACGGGCGGCGAGGTCCTCGCGGTCCGCAATCTCTTCCCGCTCGGACATGCCAACTACACCGCGGGGCTGGCACTGCTGATGCTCCCAACGGCAACGGTGATGGTCTATCGGCGGCGAGGCCGCTGGCAGATCGCCGCGGCCACCGTCGGAATTCTCGCGCTCCTGCTGCTGTTCACGAGCGGCAGCCGCGGCGGCTTCCTGGGGTTGGCGGTGCTCGCGATCGCCGCGTGGGTCGCCGCCCCCGTCGGCCGCCGTCGCAAGTGGCAGTTCGCCATGGTCGGCGGGTTGGCCGCGCTCGTGTTTGTCCTCGCCCATCCGCGGACCCGCGCGATGTTCCTCCCGACCGAACCGGGCGCCGCGCCGAACCTGAGCAACGTCCAGCGCGAGGCGATGCTCGTCGCGGGCTGGCGGATGGGACTCGGTCGTCCGGTCCTGGGCTGGGGCCCCGGCACCACGCCACTGGTGTTTCCGCGCTACCGGGCCGGCCTCGACGGTGGGGTGGAGAACGTCCTCCAGTTTCACTCCCTGCCCGCCCAAGTCTGGGCCGAGTTGGGAGGAGCCGGCGTCATCTGTCTGCTCGCCCTCGCCGGCCTCGTCGCCAGTCATGCCCGCCGCGACCCGGCCTCGGCCGCGGCGCTGGCCGGCTATGCCGTCTTCGCCCTCACTGACTGGCAGATCGATGTCCCGATTTTCGCCGGCCTGACTGCCGTCCTGGCAGCGCAGGTCGCACCGCCACCGACCCCGCCGCGCAAAACCATTCACCTGCTACCCGGCCTCGTGGCCGTCGCCGGCCTCGCCGGCTTCCTCCGGTGGGCGCAAACCGATCCTGCCCCGCTCCTGAACTCCCGGGCGCTCGCCCTGGCCCGCGATCCAGCGCAGGCCGCGGAAGCGGCCGCACTCCTGCGCGAATCGCTCGCCTTCAATCCGGATCAGGAGATCGCTCATTTCAACCTGGGGTGGCTCCAGCTCGTGACCGATCCCAAGGCCGCGGAACATCACTTTCTCGCCGCCTTGCACCTCGTGCCGGACAAGGGCGGTGGATACTTCGGGCTCGCCCTCGCCCGCCTCAACCAGGGCCGATCGTCCGAGGCCGCCCACGCCCTCGCGATGGAGTGCCTCAACGATCCCGCCTGGATTGCGTCGCCCTGGTGGAATGAACCCGCCGTGGCCGCACTGCGCGCTCCCGCCACCGCGGAGCTGGCCCGGCTGATTACGGCGTGTCGCAAAGAGTTTCCGGCCGGCAGCTGGCGCGCCACGCAGCTTCTCCACCTCGCGGCCGAGATCGGCAACGTCGGACGCGTTCCGCCCGGGCCGGAACGTTCCTACCGGCGCGAGCGCACCGGATACCCCGTGCTGATGCGCAATCTCGACCTGCCGATCCCCGTCGACCTGTTCGATGTCCGCGAGTCAGTGGCGCCGGCTGCAGCCCCACTGCCACCAAAGGGTTGGCTGCCTGCGCCGTTGCTGCTGTCGTTGCTCGACCCGCCTCCCGCGAAATGACCCCGCCGCGCCACGCCAACCCCCTTCGCGACACCCTCGTGCCGCTCGCGCTGATCGGCGGCGATACGGTGGCGACACTGGCGGGCCTGATTCTAGGCTGGTGGCTTCGTTATAACTCTTCCTTGCGTCGCTTCGGCATCGAGGTGCCCGATGCGTCACTGGCAAATTATCTGCCGCTGCTTCTCGTCGGCGTCGCGCTATTGATCGGATCCTTCGCGCAGTTCGGCCTGTACGACACCCGGCTCCTGCTGCGGCGGTATCAAAGCCTCAACGCGATTCTCAAGGGCACCTCCTTCTGGCTCGTCGCGTACCTGGGGATTTCGCTCGTCCTCAAGTTCGATCCACCGATCTCGCGACTCTTTGTCGTCCTGGCCTTCGGCTGCGTGATCGTCCTGCTCTATGCGTGGCGCTCGCTCGCCTACCGGCTCGTGCGCCGAACCTCGATTCTCGGCCGACTCCGCCGCCGCGCCGTCCTGCTCGGCTGGAATGACCATGCCGCAGCCTTGGCGCGCGAGATCGCACGGGACGAAGCGCATCCGTTCATCCTCGCCGGCCTCGTCCGGCTGCCTGGCACCGCGAACCCCTTCGGATTCGGCGAGGCGCGCGGGACGAGCGACGCGGACGTGGCCCCGCCCCGCGAACTCGGCGACGCCACCGAACTCGAGGAAATTCTGAAGCGCGAGTCTGCGGACGTCCTGATCGTCACGCGCCTCGCCCTGCCGCGGCCGGAGCTGCAGCGCATCGTCGAAATCTGCGAGCGCGCCTACGTCGAATGGAAGATCGTTCCCGGCGCCTTCGATATCTTCCTCAGCGGGCTGCGCCTGCAGACGATTGGCCACGTGCCGGTCCTCGGCGTCGAGGAACTGGCCATCCACCGGCTGTTCAACCGCACCTTCAAGCGCGCCTTCGACATCGTGGGCTCGGTGGTGGGCCTCGTGCTCGCGTCACCGCTCATGCTCTTGCTCGGGATCCTGATCAAGCGCGAGTCCCCCGGCGGGCCAGTGCTGTTTGCCCAGACGCGGATCGGCGCCGGCCATCGCACGTTCACGCTGTGGAAGCTGCGCAGCATGCAACCGGATGCCGCGGCCTCCGACGGCGAACGACAGAGCACCGCCCGCAACGACCCGCGGCTGCTCCGAATCGGCGCGTTCCTCCGCCGGTGGAACCTCGACGAGCTGCCACAGTTTTGGAATGTGCTTCGCGGTGAGATGAGTCTCGTCGGTCCGCGGCCCGAAAGACCGCTCCACGTCGAGCGGCTGTCCACGGAGATTCCTCATTATCTGCCGCGCCACGTGGTGAAGCCCGGGATGAGCGGCTGGGCCCAGGTCAACGGCCTGCGGGGCGACAGCGATCTCGCGGCCCGCGTCCAGCACGACATCTACTACATCGAGAACTGGAGCGCCTGGCTCGATGTGCAGATTATCCTGCTGACCTTCGTCCGCTGGAAGAACGCGTACTAAGTCGGGCGTGGACGAGCCACGCCCCTCCATTTGATGGCGTCCCCATTTCGTCGCGCGTCGCGTTCGCATTTCGTGGGCCAGGTCTTGTAGATGCGTGCCTTGTGCACGCCCACGACATCCGGTCGGCTACCCGTCAACTCAAACGGCTCAATCCAGCTCCGGCAGCCGCGGCGCATCCCGATACGGATCCAGCCCCGCCAGCGCCGTCTCGCCCTTCACCACGCGCGCGGCATTTTCCACCGCGAGCCGCGGCACGATCAGGCGCCAGCCGCCCGGCTCCCAGTGCAGCCGGAGACAGAGAATCCGCGGAAGCCCGCCGTTCTGGTCCCGTAGTGCAAGGAACTCGATGGCGTCATCGAAACCCCGCAGTTGCTCGCTCAGGATCTGAATTTCTCCCGCTGGCGGAGTTCGAATCAGGGTCTCGGCAATCAACAACTCCGGACGTCCGTGCTGCAGGCGAGCCGCCATCGGCAAGCTGGCGATCACCTCCTCGGCCCGGATCCGCGCCTCAGGTTCCAAAGCCAGGAGTTCTTTCAGCGCCGCCACCGATCCCGTGGTGGCCGCCCACAGCGCCGTCTGGAGCGTCGCATGCGGCGTCGATCGTCCCATGTCCTTCATCAAGGCGGTGGGAATCCAAACTGCCGCCGGCAGCACCTCCCGCCCCACTGCGGCCAGGGCCTGATCGTGCGGCGATCCCTTTCGACCCGCGCGATTCGCAATCTCCCGCCGCAGGCTGACCGCCTCCGCCCGATCGCGGCGCAGGCTGTCGATCTCGCCGACGAACGGCTGGATGCGCAGGAGGCGATCATGCTCCGCCTGCACCCGGCCCAGCGCGCGGGTGTTGAGGCGCATCACATCAAGGCGCTTCGTGAGCCGATCCCGGCTGGCGGTTTCGACCGTCCAGGTCACGACCGCGGCGAGCAACAACACGAGGAGGACAGTCGGGTTCATGCGGGTCAGAACCAGGTCGCGGCACCGTCGCCGTCGCCCGGGCTCGCGTCGCCCTCGATGACGATCTGCGTGAGGCGCGCCTTTCGCGCCTCGTTGACGACATACGCGACCGCGGAGATCGCCGCGCCCTTCACCTGCACCATCAGCCGCGTCTCCGGGGCGGGATGGCGGCGCTGGAACTCACCGAGGCGTCGCAGAAATTCGACCGGCGCGACCTCCTCCCCGTCCCATTGCAGGCCGGCCGGCGCGCTCACCGTCACCACCGCGCTGCCCACCAAGGGTCGCGGTTCCTCCGGAAAGGCGGCCGCGCGCAGGGCCGGCAGCTCGGCCGCGACCTTGCGGAGTTCCTCGGCCTCCGCCTCGAGCCGGCTCAGGCGGCGGTTGTCGCGCTGTAGACTGGCGAGCGTCTGGCTCTCGCCCTGCAGCCGCGTAATCTCCGCCTCGATCTTCGCATTCGTGCGATAGCCCCATATCAGCGCGGCGCCCGCCACGATCAGAGCCACCAGCCCGAGGGCCGGGCCGGAATTCACCAGCCCGACCAACGCGAACCGGAAACCGCGCTTCTCTTCGCCGAGCTCGACCTCCGCCAACGCACTCGCGATCGCTCGGCCCGCGATCTGCTCCGCGCGACCCTCGGGCAACGGCTCCGAAAGGGGGACCGACAATATCTCCCGGAGATTTGAGACGCCCAGCCGCGTCCCGCGGCGCGCGATCACCGCCCGCAACTTGTCGAGGGCGCGGGCGACGTGTAGTTGGGCGGCCTCGGCACTGAGGTTCAGCGCCACGCCCACTTCGGCGAGACTGCGTCCCTCCGTCAGATGCAGCAGCAGGGCTGACCGATCATCCACCGACAGTTCGTCCAACGCCTGATCCACCGCCGGACCCCAAATCGCGTCCTCGCTGCCCGCGGCCGGTTCCGAATCAAGCCGGACGACGACCTCCGCGCCGGCCTCCGGACCAGCCGACGCTCGCAGCGTTGCCGCGTGCAGCCAGCTCACGATCAGGCCATGGCGCCGGATCGAAGTCGCCTCCTCCGCCAGTTGGTTGAACACCTCTTGCACCAGCGCAGCACCAGCCGCGGGATCGCCCTGCGTCCGCCGCCGCGCCACCGACGCCACGAGATCGTGATGCCGGCGCACGACTTCCGCCAAGGCGGCTTCCGAGCGCTCGTCAACATACCGACGGAGTAACGCGGCATCATCCTTCATGCGACCGGACGGGCAGACACGCTCCGACGAAAGCCGAAAAGCGAGGCACGTCCAGCCCTCCTGACGAACCGGCTGACGCGAGGTTCCGCGAGCAACTCAAGTCGCGCGCAGAGCGATCATCGGGCTGATCCCGGTCGCCCGCCGCGCGGGCAGCAAACAGGCGAGGATCGCCACTACCATCAAGGCCGTGACGACGACCACGAACGTCAGTCCGTCCGTCGGCGGAATTCCATAAAGCACTCCGGTCATCAGGCGCGTGAGGAAAAATGCGGCGACGATGCCAATGACGAGTCCCGTCACGACCAGGCCGAGCCCCTGCCGAATCACGAGCCACAGGACGTCCCCGCGGGTCGCACCGAGGGCCATGCGAATGCCGATTTCCTGCGTGCGCTGGCTGACGGTAAACGCGAGCACGCCACCCACACCCGCCGCCGTGATCACCAGCGCCAGCAGCGCAAACAGCCCGAGCAGCGTCGCGATCAACCGCGGCGCCACGAGGGAATTGGCCCGCACCTGCTCGAGGGTCTCGATCCGCGTCACCGGCTGCAGCGGATCCGCCCGGCGGATGGCCTCGCGCAATTCCCGGGCGAGGGCCGCCGGCGCCGCGCGGGTCCGCACCAGGACGGTGCCCGTGATCAGGCCCGCCCCCGTGCGCAGCGGCACATGAATCTCGTCCACGGGCTCGGCGTTCAAGCGCGGCCGCACGTTGGCGACAACGCCGACGATCGTCGTCCAGTTGGCGCCATTGTCGAAGGTGAGGCGCCGGCCGACCGGATCCGCGTTGGGCCAGTAGCGCTGGGCGAACGATTGGTTGACGATGGCAACCCGGGGCGCGTCGCGCGTATCCGCCGCGATAAAGGCCCGGCCGCGCAGCAACGGCTGCCCGATGGTCACGAAATAATCCTCGCTCGTGGTGCGCACCGCGGCGCGCGGCAGCGGGGAACCCGGCTCGACCGGGCGACCCTCGAGGCCGAAAGCCGTGGGCAGGCCGACGATGCCGTTGAGGGGCTCCACTCCCGAGACTGCGACCGACTGCACCGCTGACAATTGCGCGGTCTCGATCATCACCCGTTCCCAGAAGGCGTACCGTTTCGTGAAGTCGTCGTAGCGGGTCCAGTTGAGGTTGAGATTGGCGGCGAGAACACGGTTGGTCTCCAGGCCCGGATCCACCTGCTGAAGCTTCATCAGGCTCCGCACCGCCAGCCCCGCGCCGATCAACAGCGGCACCGACACCGCGACCTGCGCCACAACAAGCAGCGAGCGCAGCGTGCTCCCTGCCCCACCCGTCCCACGCGAGCCGTCCTTCAGGGTTTCCGCCAGCCGGCCGCCCGTCGGCAGCGCGGGACGCGACCCGAAGATCAAGCCCGTGACAACCGAGAGCGCCGCGGTGAACAAAAGCACCGAACCGTTAAGCCCAATGCCGTCGGCCCGGGGCAGAAACTGGCCCGCGTAGCGCGTCAGGACCTGCAGCCCGCCGGCCGCCAGCGCCAAGCCGGCCACGCCACCGAAGGTCGCCAGCAGCAGGTTCTCGGTGAGCAGCTGCCGGAAGATCCGTCCGCGACCCGCCCCCATCGCCACGCGCACGGCGAGTTCACGATCACGCCGGACCAGCCGGGCGAGCGTGAGGTTGGCGACATTCGCACAGGCGATGAGCAGCACGAAGCCGGAAGTCGCGAGCAGCACGAGCAACGGAGTACGCGCGCTGCCGGTGAAGGCCGTCGCGACGCTTTGCATCTGCACCGTGTAGCCGTCGTCGACGGGATAAAATTGCGGGTAGGCGCCGCATAACTCGACGCCCACGCGCCGGGCATCGTCGAGCGCCTGCGTCGGAGTCACCCCGTCCTTCAACCGGGCCACGACATTGCTGATGATCCGGCCCGCGCGATTCGTCAGCGTCCGCTCGGCGCCGCGAAACGGACAGGCCGACGCCGGCATGTAGACGTGGTCGGGATTCGGGAACGCCGGCAGCGGCGGCAGCACGCCCACGACCGTGTGCGGCTTGTTGTTCAACTCGAAGACCTGACCCACGACGTTGGGGTTGCCGCCAAAATTGCGCTGCCAGTAGTCGTGACTCAGCACGAGCACCGCCGGCGCGCCCGGCCGATCCTCGCCCGGCAGGAAGGTACGCCCAAGCAGCGGCTTCACGCCGAGCACGTCGAAGAAATTGTCGGACACGACGCCAGTCTGCACTCGCTCCGGCTCCGCACGGCCGAGCAGGATGAACCACATCGAGTGGTACTCCGACAGGCCGGCGAAGGCGCGATTGCGTTCGCGGAAGTCGGCGAAATCGGGAACGGAAAAGCCCAAGGCAGCTTGGCCCGCCTTTGGGGCGGCCTGGCTGAGGGCAACGAGTCGATCGGGCTCGGTGTAAGGGAGATCGCGCAGCAGCACCCCGTGGACGACGGAGAAGATCGCGGTGTTCGCGCCGATCCCGAGCGCCAGGGTCAGGATGACCACTGCGGCGTAACCGGGATTCCGGCGCAGGCCGCGCAGACCATAGCCGAGGTCCTGGCGCAGGATGTCCCAGAAGCGCGGGCCGCGCTCCTCACTGGAATGGCTCATTTCCTTGGGGTCAGGCATGGGGTGGAGTCGGCGACGACAAGACCCGCGCCCCGCGCACGAGTCAACGGGTTCGCTGGCGCCCCCGGCGCCGCCCAGGCCGACGTGTAACGTATTACGTTACAAGAAACACCCCGCGACGACCGCTGCTCACGCGGCGGGCCACACCGTCCCAAGCGGACTTGTAACGTATTACGTGGATTCCGAAGTTAATTGGCTCGGCGTAGCCCTGCCCGTGAGGGCAGGGACTTTCCCATTGCTTCGCCTAAAGTCGTCCCGCTGCTCACGCGGCGGGCTACACCGTCCCAAGCGGACTTGTAACGTATTACGTTACATGACGCCCGGAGCGGGTGGCATTGGGGCCACTCGCAGCGCGGCGGGCGGGCTACCGCGACAGGGTCGTGATCACTTCCCGCCCGCAGACGATCAGGAAAACGACTAGGCAGAGCACGAGCGCCGCGTTGCCCCAGCGTCCGTTCTTGAACTCGCGCATCAGGTCGCGCCGGTTGTTGAGATAGAGCAGCGTCGAGGCAAGGAACGGCACGAAGAATGCGCCCGCGATGGCAAACGCGACCACGAGCACCACGGGCTGTTTGAACCACAGCATGATCACCGGCGGGCCCGCCAGGTAGCCGAGGGACACGAGGTAGATCGCCCGATCCTGCGGGGCCGGGACGTCATCGGGCAGCCGCCGCCAGGCCCGAATCAACTCCACATAAATCTTCGGCACCCCGTGCCACACGCTCAGCGTCGCGGTAAACACCGTCGCCCAGAATCCCACGAGAAAGACCCAGCGCAGCGTAGTCCCGCCCACGGCCTCGAGCCTCGTGGCAAGTTCGAGCGCGATCTGCGTGCCCGCCGCCCCCTGGGCGTGGACGCCCGTGGCGATGAGCATGATCGCGATCCCAAACACGCCCGTGAACGCATAGGCCAGCCCGAGATCCTTGCGCACCGTCGGCAGGCGATCCCCGCCGGTCCAGCCGGCATCGCGCATCCACATGCCATAACAGGCCATCGTGACACTGCCGCCCAGCCCGCCGAGAAGAGACAGCACCGCCGCTGCGCCGCCCGCCTGGGGGATGCTCGGGATGATGAAGCCTTTGACGATCTCCGGCAGCGGCGGCGCCGAGACGATGGCACACACGAGCACGGAGATCGCCATCACGGTCACCAGCACCTTGGTGACCCGTTGAAATTGCTCATACCGATTCGCGGCCACGAGCACCGCGGCCGCCAGCGCGTGGATGCCGCCCCAGACGGGAACGGACAACCCGGGAAACAGGCTCGCACCCGCGAGACCGCAGGCACTGCTCAAGGAGGCGCCGACGAGAAAGGTCCAGAGGAGCAGATAAGCGGCGAAATAAACCGTGACCCAACGCGGGAGCCGCGAAACCCAGGCATAGACGAGCGTTTCACCTGTCGCGACCTGCCAGCGGGCCACGGCCTCGGTCAGGACGTACTTGAGCGCCACCGTGAACACCACGGCCCAGATCAGCGCGGTGCCGAATTTGATGCCCGCGAGCGATGCCGTGACGATGTCACCCGCCCCAATCCCGGCGGCCGCGAGCACCAGGCCCGGACCCACGGATCGAAGATTGCGGCGAATCGCGTCAAACATGCGGGGGCGGCCTAAAACAGCCGGCGCCCCTGCGCCTGAGGCGGAGCGGGGATGCCAAGGAGTCCGGCGAAGGTCGTGGCGATATCTTCGACCCCGACGCGCTCGACGTGCACCCCGCGCGGCACGCCGGCGCCGAACCAGACTTGCGGGACATGAGTGTCGTCTTCGTAGGGCGTGCCATGGGTGGTGCCAAAGGGATGCTTGTCCATGAAGTAGGGCTTCAAGACATACACGACCTCGCGATCGCGCGGCGCATAATAACCGCGCCGGGCCATAGCCAGAAATGAGTCTCCCTCGGGTGGAGCGGCCAGGATCTCGGCGCGCGTGAACACCTGCGCGATGGGAGCCTGCTGGAGCAGCACCGCTTTGAGGACCCTCGAGACTTCCTCGACCGAGAGTTTCTTGGCCGCCAGTGCGCTGGGCCGGAGATGATAGCCGGCGCCGTCGCGCAGGAACCAGTATTCCTCGCCCGGCAGCGCCCCGAAGGCCGCGTCGAGTGCCTTCCTGGCCGCGGCGTCGAAGTCCGCGCCCTTGATCCGGCCGGCCGGGATCGCGGCACGAGTCGATTGCACCCGCTCCGGCATGGCTTGGGCGCCATGATCGGCCGTGAGCACGATGACACAGTTCTTCAAGCCCACGTGCCGGTCGATGGCATCGAGCAGGGAAGCGAGCACGCGATCCAGCCGCAGCATGGAATCCATCACCTCGTGGCTGTCCGGTCCATAGGCGTGACCGACGCTGTCGAGCTGCGAAAAGCTGACGCCGAGGAAATCCGTGGCCTTATGCTGGCCGAGTTGTTCCTCGCGCAGCGCCCGTTGAACGAACTCGCCGAGGAATTCCGCGCTGAAGGGCGCATTATCGAAGGCGGTGTAAAACGCCCCCGAGATCATGGCCGCGCCGCCATCGACCTTCTTCGGAAACGTCCGCGTGAAACCATAGCCGACATTTTCGCCGGGAGCGTCATCCGGCCCCTGGACGGCGTCGTAGATCGCGGGATCTTTCAGGCGATCCCAGACCTTGCCAAAGGTCGCCTGCACCCGGCGCTCGGCGTTGAACGCCTCAATCCAGGCGGGCAGCTTGTCGCGGTAATAGCGCGACGTGACCATGCTGCCGTTCTCGTCCCAATACGCGGCGTCCGCGAGCTTGCCGCCCAGCAGGATGGCGGACCGATCCTTGTTCGACGCACTAAAGACCTTCGATTGGGCGCCGTGACGGAGCTTGAGCTGGTCCGCGATCGTGGGCGCCTGAAGGCTGCGTGGCGAACGGCCGGCTTTCGGGGCCAGCAAAGCCGGTCCGGCCGCGGCGGCGTCAACGCCCACGAGGAGGGAGTCGCGGTCCTCAACGTTGTTCACCTGCTCCCAGGAATCGCGATCGATCCACTCGTTGCTGACGATGCCGTGCACGTTGGCGTACACCCCTGTCGCGATCGAGGCATGGCCGGGCGCGGTCTGCGTCACCGAATGCCGGTAATGCGTATTCTGGAAATCCGCGCCGCCCTCGAGCAGCCGCTTGAACCCGCCTTCCCCGAAATACGGCCGGAACCGCACCAGATAATCGGCCCGGAGCTGATCGACGGTGATCGTAATTGCGAGCCGCGGCGATGGAGGCGCCACCGGGGCGGCGGCAAACACCGGCGCGAGCGCCAAGGCGGCAGTGACAAAGCCGAGAAGGAGTTTCATGGGCGATTGGGATCCGGGATCAGGAGCCAACCCAGCGCGTGTCCCGCGCCGGCCGCGGCATACCACGGCCGGCCAGAGGCAATCGCGTCGCGAGCCGGCGGCTTACTCGTCGGGCAGCGGACGGCCCTTCGTTTCGGGGAGGAACGGAAGGACGATGATGCCGAGCAGAAGCACAAAGCTGACGTAGATGCCGGCGGTGCGGAACGACTCGACGTCGCCGCCGAGGCTCGCGGTGATCTTGCCGATCGTGAACGGCGCCGTGGCCGCCAGAATGCGTCCCACGTTGTAGCAGAAGCTGGTGCCGGTGGCGCGCAGGCTGGTCGGGAACAGTTCCGGCAGGTAAATCGCGAACACGGCGAAGACG
The DNA here is from genome assembly GCA_903848965.1 of uncultured Opitutia bacterium. Lineage (GTDB taxonomy): Bacteria > Verrucomicrobiota > Verrucomicrobiia > Opitutales > Opitutaceae > ER46. The sequence continues at coordinate 21,683 of CAINHV010000283.1, forward strand.
CCGATCTGGCCGAAGCCCATGATCGGGATCATCCAGAAAATCTGGCTGAACTCGCGCAAGCTCGTGAAGACCATGACCGTCGCCAAGAACGATGCCAGCAGCGCGAGACCGAAGGCGATCCGGCGGCCGATGCGCTGGGCGATCATCGCGAAGGTCATCATGCCGATGAACGCGCCGACGTTCTGCAAGAGCAGGCCAGCGGAGGTCCAGAACGCCCGCTCGCTTGCCATCTGGGCGGGGGTGAAGCCGGAGGAGGCGAGCTTCTGGTTGACGATCGAGCCGACGATCGTCGGGTGGAAATTACCGATGCCCCAGAGGCCGATGATGCCGGCGCTGCAACCGATGAGGGCGAGCCAGGCGTTCTTCCGCCACTTGCCGCCGAGCAGCGAACTGTAGGAGCCAAACTTCACCCCGGTCTTGAGACCGGCGGCCCGGGCGTCGATCCACTTCTGCGGTTCCTTCAGCTTGCCCATGACGAAGGCGCACAGGAACGCGGGGAACGCGCCGACGATGAACATGGCCTGCCAGGGTTTCAGCCCGAACGGGATCATGGCCATGGCGCCGATGCCCATGCCGATCAGACCCGCGGTGATGTTGCCGAAGGCAGAAAGCGACTGGAGCATGCCCAGCGCCGGCGCCCGGGTGCGGTCAGGCACGGAATCGGCCACCAAGGCGACCGCCAGGCCGAAGACCCCGCCGACGCCAAGGCCGGTGATGAACCGGTAGACACAGAAATCGAAGAACCCGGTCGAAAGCGCACTCAGGCCGGTGCAAATTGAGTAGAGGAGAATACAGAAAGTGAGAATCTTCGCCCGGCCATAGCGGTCACCGAGCGCGCCGAAGATCAACCCACCCGTGGCCCATCCGAGCAGGAAGACCGACACGGTATAGGTCCCATAGACGTTGGCGTTCGCCCGGCCGACGAGATCCTCCATCGCCCCGCCGCGCGCGAGGTTGAAGAGTTGTTGATCGAGGCAGTCGAAGAGCCACGCCAGCGATGCGATGGAGAAAACGAACCAATGTTGGCGGTTGAACACCCGCCACCAAGGCAGATTCGGATCCGGGTCGTGGTCAGCCGAAGGCGGGGGGGATGAGGCAATGGACGACATAAGTGGGTGGGGTTGGGGATGGCGCCGGCCGGGCAAAACCGGCCGGGGGAAATCACGGGGCGCGGGCGCGCCGCCGGGGGGCTTAGGAGACCTTGACCGGCTTGCCGCTCTCGGCGGAGGCGTAAATGGCGCGGATCAGGGCCACCGCGTTGCGAGCCTCGCGACCCTCCACGGCGGGACGGCGGTTTTCGCGCACGGCATCGACGAGGTCCTGAAGCTGCAGCTGGTGACCGTAGAAATTAATCGCCGTCGGATTGGTCGCACCCGAGCCCATGTCCACGGTCTGGCCGGCGGCCTTGATCGCGGCGTCCTCCGGCTTCGGATCGCGGAACTCCCAGGCGAGGATGCGATCATCCTCGAGGATGCAGGAGCCGTTCGAGCCGGTGATTTCGATCCGCTTGTTGAAACCCGGATACGCCGCCGTCGTGGCCTCGATCGAGCCGAGGGCACCGCTGGCGAAACGCAGCGTGGCCGCCGCCGTGTCCTCGGCCTCGATGCCGGTGTGCACACGACGGGTCTTCCAGGCGAAGACTTCCTCCGGCATGCCGGCAAACCACTGGAGCAAATCGACCGCATGCACGCCCTGGTTCATCACCGCGCCGCCGCCATCGAGCTTCAGCGTGCCCTTCCAGCCGCGATAATAGTCCGCGGCGCGATGCCACTTCACGTAGGCGCTGCAAAGAACGAGACTGCCAAAACGGCCAGCCTCGATGGCCGCCTTGACGGTGCGGGCTCCGGTGCCGAAACGGGACTGGAAGATCGCGGCGATCTTCACGTTGGCGGCGTCGGCCGCCTTGAGCAGTTCATCGACGCGCTCGACGGTGATCTCGATCGGCTTCTCGACCACGACGTGCTTGCCAGCCTTCACCGCCGCGAGGGCGGGCTCGAGATGCGCGCCGCTCGGCGTCGTGACGCAGACGATGTCGATGTCCGGCCGGGCGAGGAGCTCCGCGACATTGGTGGTGGCGAAGCCGACCTGGTGCTTGGTCGCCAGGCGGGTCACGGCCGCCTCAATCTGGTCGGCCACGCCGACGAGGCGCGCGCCGGTGAGATTCGCGATGGCCTGCGCATGAAAATCGGCAATGACGCCGCAACCAATGATGCCGAAACCGAGGGTTTTTGAGGAGGTCATGGACTGGATCAGACTGGGAAAATTCGCCGGGGGGACGGAAAGCACGCCACTCTGCGCCAGAGCGCATCGAAACATCCAGCGTCGGGCAAGCGCGACGTTGGTCAAAAAACCAAATCTTTTTTTCCGCGTGAACCGACCGTTATTATCAGGGAATCAATTCAGTTGCACCGCGAAGCGCGCGAACCGGCGCGAAGAAAAAGAACCCGGCGGGCGTTACGAAATGCAGGTAGGGGCGGGCTTGTCCACGCCCGGATGGCGGCGGTGTTTCTTCTCCCGCTCTAAATTTTCAGAAACAGCCGACGGCGAAACATCCCGTACAGCATCAGCCACATGATCCCGAGGATGGCCGCCCCGTGCAGCAACGGCTCGTAGGCGGGGCCCAGAAACCGAAAGGCGCCGGCCCCGAAGTGGGTGACGAGATTCCGCCCGACGAAGACCTCGAAAAGGTGCGCGATGACGTAGGCGGCGATCGAGTTCGCGCCGATCACCACCAGCGGAAAGGCCCACCGCCGGTGTCCCCTCACCTCGGTGACATAGTGAAACCCCGCCAGCAGCAGGAAGCACCAGCCGCCGCTGAACAGCGTCCAGCTCGGCGTCCAAATCCGCTTCACCACGGGGCAGATTCCCAGCGAGCCGAGCGCGGCACCGGCCAGGAGCAGCGCGAGGCCCGCGACCGCAAACCAGCGCACCTTTTCCCCGGCGGCCCCCGCGCGACGCAGGACCTGGCCCGCGATCAGCCCGAGGATCATGGTGCCGAGGGTCGGGATGAAGCTGAGCGTCGCGTAACCGCCCCGGTTATACAGGAACGGCGTCTCGCGCGGGAAGAGGTTGAGCCACCAGACGTCGAACGCCCGGGCCAGGTCGGCGTTCTTCTGCCAGTGGGATGCGAACCCGGTGAGCCCATGGGCCGCGATCCACTCCGAGGTCACGCCCACCCGGGCATGGTCGTAGTCAGGGCCGGGCAGCGGAAAGAGCGCGAACGCCGCCCAGTAGCCGACGAGGATGGCGCCCAGCGCGATCCAGTGATCCCGCGCCGGGCGGAATCCCAGGACGAAGAGAAAGCCATAACCGAGGCCGATCTGCGAAAGGGTGTCCTCGAAAGTCCAGTACGTCATTTCCCGGGTCGTCGAGCGCAGGAACACGCCCAGCAGGATGAGGACGAGCGCCCGGCCCACCGCATGCCAGGTCATCGTGGACCGGGACTGCCCCTGCGCGGCCCGGCTGGCGATCGAGTACGGGAGGGCGACGCCGACGAGGAACGAAAAGGACGGCTGAATCAGATCGTGCAACGAGGCGCCGACCCATTCGACGTGGCTCTGGTGCCAGGCGAGAAATTTCCAGAATCCACTCGCTGGCACCGCCGCCGCGACCCGGCTGAGGTTCAGGACCTCGGCCATCATGAGGAACATGACGAAGCCGCGGTAGGCGTCGATCGATGTGAGCCGGGCGGGCGAAGGCGCGGGGACGACGACGGCGGGCGTGAACGACACTGCGTCCGAGGGAAGCACGATGGGGGCACTCATGCTTCAGTCAGCATGGCCGGCCGCCCCGCGCCGGGGAAAGGAGAATCTCGGTGCCTGCCGGCTCAACCCGGGTCTTGCACGTTCGCCTCGATTCGCCGGCGAAACCTACTGAAACTGCAGATAGACCAACTGAGCTTTCGTGGCTGCGAGCGTGAGCGTGAGCGAGTGGCGGCGGGCCATGACTTAGAGGCTGTCAGGCACTTCCTATCGTCTGGAGGGCCGACCTCCGTCGAGGCCGATGGCCTGGCTTGACGGATTAGGACTCGGGGGACCTCGTCC
>CAINHV010000284.1 GCA_903848965.1 uncultured Opitutia bacterium
CGGCATGTCTTCCTCGGGTACGATCTTGGCGACGACGCCCTTGTTGCCGTGGCGGCCGGCCATCTTGTCACCGACCTCAAGCTTCTGCTTCGTGGCGATGTAGACCTTGACCTGCTTGATGGCGCCGTCGGCCGAGCCTTCGCCCGCCTCGATGCTGCCGAGCTTCCGCTCGCGGTCGCCTTCGAGTTCGTCGAACTTGGTCTGATACGAACCAATGATCTCCATGATCTTGATTCGTACGGGCGACGGATCGATTTGGACATGCTTCGAGACCGCCGCGAGCCTGCGCAGGAGCGTCTTCGTGATCTTGCGGTTGGCCGGGATGATGATTTCGCCGGTCTCGCCATTGATGACGTCGAGGGGAATCTTCTCGCCTAGGAGAATGTTGGAAAGCGCCTCGGTGAGGCCCTCGCGCAACTTGTCCATCTGCGTCTTGTATTCCTCCTGAATCTGCTTGGCCTGGCGGCGGCGATCCGACGGGGAGAGCTTCTCCTCCTGGTTGTCGATCCGCGAGGAGACCTTCACGTCCATGATGATGCCCGTGACCCCGGACGGGACGATCAGTGAGGTGTCCTTCACGTCCGCGGCCTTTTCTCCAAAGATCGCGCGAAGGAGCTTTTCCTCGGGCGCCAGTTCGGTCTCGGACTTGGGCGTGATTTTGCCGACGAGAATGTCGCCCGGCTTGACCTCGGCACCGATGCGGATGACGCCGTTGTGGTCGAGGTTCTTGAGGGCTTCCTCGCCAACGTTCGGGATATCCCGGGTGATTTCTTCCGGCCCGAGCTTCGTGTCCCGCGCGGTGACTTCGAATTCCTTGATGTGGATCGAGGTGAAGATATCTTCACGGAGAACCTTCTCGGAGATGAGGATGGCGTCCTCGAAGTTGTAACCGTTCCAAGGCATGAACGCGACGAGCACGTTCCGGCCGAGGGCCATTTCGCCCTGATCGGTCGAGGGACCGTCGGCGATAATCTGGCCGGCCTTGATCTTCTGGCCGAGCTTCACGATCGGCTTCTGGTTGAAGCAGGTGCCCGCGTTGGAGCGCATGAACTTCCGCAGTTCGTAGACGTGCGTGTTGTTCTTCGGATCGTTCTTCACGTTGCGGGGCAAATCCCCGTCTTTGGTGATCACGATGCGCTTCGCATCGACCGAGGCGACGACGCCGGCGGCTTCCGCCACGACGACGATCTTCGAGTCGCGCGCGACGCGCTCCTCGATGCCGGTGCCCACGAAGGGGGACTCCGCCTGCAGCAGCGGCACGCCCTGGCGTTGCATGTTGGCGCCCATGAGCGCGCGATTCGCATCGTCGTGCTCGAGGAAGGGAATCATGCCGGCAGCGATCGAAATCACCTGCTTGGGCGACACGTCCATCAGGTGGACGTCGCCGGCCGCAACTTCGAGGAAGTTGCCGTCCTGACGGACTGTGACCTTGCCGACGAAGTGGCCCTTGTCATCGATCTCGGCGTTCGCCTGGGCGATGATTTTGCCTTCCTCTTGGTCGGCGGTGAGGTACTCGATCTTGTCGGTGACGCGACCGTCCTTCGCCAAGCGATACGGCGTCTCGATGAAGCCGAATTCGTTGACGCGGGCGTAGGTCGAAAGGGAATTGATCAGACCGATGTTCGGACCTTCGGGCGTTTCAATCGGGCAGATGCGTCCGTAGTGCGACGGATGGACGTCGCGGACTTCGAAACCGGCGCGTTCGCGGTTGAGACCACCCGGCCCGAGCGCGGACAGGCGGCGCTTGTGCGTCACCTCGGCCAGGGGGTTGATCTGATCCATGAACTGCGAGAGCTGGCTACGCGCGAAGAAGTCGCGGATGACCGTGGTCAGCGCCTTCGGGTTGATCAGCTTCTGCGGGGTGATCGAGTCGACGCTCTGATCGTACATCGTCATGCGCTCGCGCACCAGACGCTCGGTCCGGCTCAAGCCGATGCGGCACTGGTTGGCGAGCAACTCGCCGACGGTCCGGACTCGTCGGCTGCCGAGGTGATCGATGTCATCGACCACGCCGACGCCCCGCTTGAGACGGACGAGATACTTGGTGGCGGCGACGATGTCGGCGCTTTCGAGAATACGCTGTTCGAGCTCCGCCTTGAGGCCGAGCTTCTGATTGACCTTGTAGCGGCCGACGCGGCCGAGGTCGTAGCGCTTCGGATCGAAGAACAGCCGCTTGAGCAGCGCCTTGGCATTCGCAGTCGTCGGCGGCTCGCCTGGACGGAGCCGCTTGTAGATTTCCTTCAGGGCCTCCTCCTCATTGCGGGTAGGATCCTTCTTAAGCGCACGAATCAGGGCGCCCTCGTCGATCGAGGTATCAATCACGCGCAGGGTGGTGATCCCGTGCTTCTCAAATGTCCGCACGATAGCTTTGGTCAGTGGCTCGAAGGCCCGGGCCAGGACGACTCCCTTCTGGGCATCAATGGCGTCTTCCACCAAGACGAGCGTGGAAACATTCTCCAAGTCGAGGGCCTTGGAAACCTTCAGATCCTTGATCTCGTAGAAGAGGTTCAGGAGGTCGATGTCGCTCGAGTAACCGATCGCGCGAAGCATCGTCGTGATCAGGAACTTCCGGCGGCGACGACGGCGGTCGAGATAGACGTAGAGCAGGTCGTTGTTGTCGAACTGCACTTCCAACCAGGTGCCGCGATCGGGGATGATGCGGAAGGAGTGGAGCGGCTTGCCGTTCGGGTGCATCGTGACCTCGAACGCGATGCCGGGCGAACGGTGAAGCTGGGAGACGACGACGCGCTCGGCGCCGTTGATGATGAACGAGCCGCGCTCGGTCACCATGGGAATCTCACCCATGTAGATGTCCTCGTCCTTGATGAAGTCTTCCTCGCGCAGCCGGAGCTTAACGTAAAGAGGAACTGAATACGTGATGCCCTCGCGCAGGCACTCGAGCTCGGTGTTCTTGGGATCGCCGAGGTTGTAAGAAACGTACTCGAGCGTCAGCCGCTCGTCGTAGGACAAAATCGGGAACACCTCACGGAAGACGGCTTCCAGGCCCTGAGGCTTGCGCTGCTTCTCGGGTACGCCCTTCTGCAGGAAGTCCAGATAGGAAGTGATTTGAATCTCGATGAGATTCGGGGGCTGGATGACTTCGCGGAGTTTGCCGAAGTTGATGCGTTCAGGATGATTGCGGTCGGCCATGAGAGTATCCCGGTAAAGATTGCGAAACAGAAAACGAACAGCGCGCCGAGCGGATCAGCGCGGGCAACGGGCAAAGAACAGAGCCCCGGAGGGCGAAAAGGCAAAGGACAGGCCGTGCAGTGGCGCGGCCTGTCCTGAAGACTGCGGAAGCTGTGCGAAAGGAATCGCCAAGCAGGGTAAGCCGCTTACTTGAGCTCGACCTTGGCCCCGGCGGCCTCGAGCTTCTTCTTGATTTCCTCGGCCTCGGCCTTGGGAGCGTTTTCCTTGACTGGCTTTGGCGCACCTTCGACGAGGTCCTTGGCTTCCTTGAGGCCCAGGCCGGTAATGGCGCGGACTTCCTTGATGACGCCAATCTTGTTCGCGCCGGCTTCCTTGAGGATGACGGAGAACTCGGTCTGCGCCTCGGCGGCCGGGGCGGCGGCACCAGCTCCGCCCGCGGGAGCGGCGGCGACGGCAGCGGCGGCGGATACGCCCCACTTGCCTTCAAGGGTCTTAACTAATTCGGCAAGCTGGAGGACAGTTTTGCTGTTCAACCATTCAATGCCTTGATCGTCTGTGATGTTGCTCATGTTGATTTCTCCTGTGGCCGGATAGCGGTTTCGAAGAGTGAAACGCGTTTAAGAGACGTATCCCCTAGCCTGCCTCGTGGATGTTTTGCCGGCTCGCGCCAGAAATTTCGTTTAAAGTTTAAGTGATGAAGTTCGAGGCTCAGGCGGCTGGAG
>CAINHV010000285.1 GCA_903848965.1 uncultured Opitutia bacterium
GAGGTCGTCGGTTTGATCCCGATCAGGTCCACCAACTCACTCCCAGTGCCGCCCGAGGGCCTGCTTAGGGTGGTTCCGGGCGCCCGAAAAGGCGTTTTTAGCGGGAGCGTTTTTTTGCCCAGTGCGCCAACTCATTGGGTCTGAATGGACTAGCCGGGCGTGGCCGGGCTATGAGGAATTCACCGCATTGTCACTGGAGGTTTGGCCCCTGTTTTGCTACCTTGGAGGCTCAATTCGGGGTTAATCCACACGCCGACTTCAATCACATGACCGCTAGCAAAAAGTCCAAGATCAAGACCAAGGCGCCCACCCCTGCCGCCAAGGTTGCCACCGCCAACGCCAAGAAGACTTCGACCCGTCGGGCCTCGTCCAAGGCTGTTGTTGCCCGCAAGCCTGCCATCCAGGCAATCAAACCGAAACCGGTGCAGACCGGAATCACGGCCAAGATCGACATCGGTTTTGGCAACGCCTTGTACCTCCGCGGCGAAGGTCCGGGTTTGAGCTGGGGCAAGGGCGTCCTGATGACCTGCGCGGGTTCCGATGTGTGGAACCATGTCATTCCGGAGGCCTCGCGTCCGGTCATGTTCAAGCTTCTGGTGAACGACATTTCGTGGAACTTGGGCGAAGACCTGACGGTGGCCGTGGGCGAAAGCCTCGTGCTCACGCCGGAGTTCTGAATTCCCGGCGGGCTCAGTCCCGGTCCGGGTTAAGGTCGACGAGTCGATCGCGGAGGAGCGCCATGGCGGCATCGCGATCGTTCAACTGGTCGGCGGTGATCTGTTCGCAACGCATCCGGACCCGGGAAAACGGCCGCGGGATATAAAAGCGATCCCAGCTCCGAAGGCGCCACGCCGATTCGAATTCGCCGCCGACGATCAGGATCGGCGTGCGGGTCCGGCGGGTCACGATCAGGGCGCCCGGCTTGAGTTCGTAGCAGGGCCCGCGCGGACCATCCGGGGTGATCCCGACATCGTGGCCGGCCCGAAGCACGTCGACCAAGGCGGTGGCGGCTTCGCGGCCCATCCGGCTGCTCGAACCGCGGACGGTGCGAAGGCCGGCGGCGGCAAAGAAGGCGGTCAACCAAGCGCCATCCTGGCTGGCGCTGACCAAGGCATAGACCGGCCGACCCTGCCGGTAGCGCCGAACGATCTCCGCCGAGAGAAAAAGGCGATTGTGCCACAGCACGATCGCCACCGGTTCGTCCTTCTTGGTCCAGTTTCGGAGGTCCTCCGGCGACGCCTCGAACCGCAGGGTCATGCCCCACAGCCGGACCAGCAGCCCCAGGGGCCAGAGGAGGGCCTGCCGCCAGCCGGAAATGGCCTTAACTTCGGCGGCGGGTGCCGCGGGGGGCACAGGTGACTCGGGATTCGCGTTCAGGCGGAGCGTTCTTTGCCGAAAGTCTCGAGGGCGCCAAGCGAAGAGTCAGCGGCGCGCGGACGTTGACGCTGGGGTGCAGTACCGCCACGAAGCGCAGATGCCACCGGCACTGCCGATTTGTCCTCATTTGCCGTTGTCGCGGCCGGGCCTGGACTGGCGCGCGTTGCACGCCTTTCGCGTGACGGCCCGCGGGGCTGACTTCTACGTCGCCTGCCTCGAGTATGCCCATGCGCTTTGGCGGCGGCGGTTGCCGGCGCGGGCGATCCTCTGTCTTGACCGGGCTTTCGGCGCCGAACTCCGAGGGGACGAGGTGATCCTGGAGGCGCATCCTCTTCCTTATGCAGCGATGCGTTGGATCATCGAGCAGGCGCCGCCAGAATTGTTCATCGGTAACCCGCGGATCCATTTTCAGCATTACGCGGATCGCATGAACGAGCCGCGACGGGAACAGCGCCGCTGGCGCGCCTGGGCCTGCTGGGCCATTGTTCGCGCCATCCGCCCGGGACTGCCCGCGGATCTCCGGCACCAGGTCGAGGAGCCAACCATCGCTGCCATTACCGACGGCCTGCGGGAGAATGGCTTTCCTAACGAGGAGCTGTATTGGACTTGTGCACTAAAATAGATATCAATAAACATCTGTCATTGAATAGCTTATTATGATTGTTGACAATATACAATCTTGGAATGAGCGTGGCGGAGTGAGAATGAAACTCGTTCCAAACCTCCAGATGCAGGTGGCATCGCACCTCCGGCAGCGAATTCTTTCGGGGCAGCTGGCAGCGGGGACACCGTTTCGGGAGCAGGAACTGGCGGAGGAGTTCGGGGTCAGCCGTGGGCCGATTCGCGATGCGCTGCTGACTCTCACCAAGGAAGGTCTGTTGCACGCGAGGCCGAATGTCGGCGCACGGGTGGCGGATGCTCCGTCGGTCTTCAAGCGCGGCGTGATCGTTAATCTTCGCCGGGATATCGAAGGCGCTGCGCTGGCGGTTTGGTTCGCGGCGCGGGATCCGGCCTTGCTGGAGCAACTCGACGCGAATCTGGCCGAGTATCGCGAGGTCTGCGCGCGGGCGGAGTTCGGCCGCGTGGTCGAACTGGACATGGCGTTTCACCGGCTGCTCGTGGAGTCGGCGGACGGCGGCAGCCTGATCGATCTGTGGGTGCCGGTGATCCTCCAGATGTTCCTGCGGTACTCGCGGCATCAAAGCCTCATGGACAGCCACGACGAGCACGCGGCGATCGTCCGGGCCCTGTACGCGGACGAGTCTGCCCGGGCGGTCGAATTGCTCCGGCAGCACATCGTCTAGCGTCACTCTTCACTCCCCAAAAAAACTTCTCGCGGACCTCCGCCTCGCTTTCACCCCTTCTCGCCATGCCCGCCGTCATCCTCTCCCTCGAAGAAGCCGCGCAGAAAATTCCCACCGGCGCCTGTGTGGCGATCCAGGGTTCGGGCGGCGGTGTGGCTGAGCCGACTGCGATGATCCGCGCGATTCGCCAGCGCTTCGACCGGGAGGGGGCGCCGCGCCAGCTCACGCTCGTCCACGCCACCGGCCTGGGGGATCGCGACACCTGCGGGACCGATTTGCTCGCGGTCCCCGGACTGGTGAAGCGCGACATCGCCGGCCATCTCGCGATGGCGCCGCAGATGGGCAAGCTGATCACGGACAACGTGGTGGAGTGTTACAATTTTCCCCAGGGCGTCATCTCGCACCTGTACACGGCGATCGGTGGCCGTCGTCCGGGCGTGTTCACGAAGGTCGGTCTCCGCACCTACATCGATCCGCGCGTCGAGGGCGGCCGGATGAACGCCCTCACCCGCGGCCAGGAGCAGCTCGTGCGGGTGATGGAAATCGACGGCGAGGAATGGCTGTATTTTCCGCGGATCAAGATCGATGTCGCGCTCATCCGTGGCACCTATGTGGATACGCATGGCAATCTCTCGTATGAGGAGGAGGCCGTGCTGCTCGAGGGCAACGCGATCGCCCAGGCGGCCCGGGCGTCCGGCGGCATCGTGATCGTGCAGGCCAAGTACCTCGTCGAGGTCGGGACAATTCCGCCGAAGTCGGTGCGGGTGCCGGGCGTGGGCGTGGACTTCATTGTCATCGATCCGAAGCAGTCGCAAACGTCGAAGACGTACTTCCATCCCGCGTTGTCCGGGCAGAGCCGCGTGCCGGTGTCGGAGCTACCGCCGCTGCCGCTGGACGAGCGCAAGGTGATCGCGCGCCGGGCGGCGAAGGAGCTGTATCCCCGCGCCGTCGTGAACCTCGGAGTGGGCATGCCGGATGGCGTCGCGTCCGTGGCGGCCGAGACGGGGTTGCACCAGACGCTGACGCTGACGGTGGAGCAAGGCCTGGTTGGCGGAGTGCCGGTGGGCGGCATCGAGTTCGGCGTGTCCTTCAACCCGGAGGCGATCATCCCGGAGGATCAGCAGTTCAATTTCTACGACGGCGGGAATCTCGAGCTGGCGTTCCTCGGCATGGCGCAGGCGGACGGCGAGGGAAACGTCAACGTGAGCAAGGTGGGCCGGCTCCTCACCGGCTGCGGCGGCTTCATCAACATTTCGCAGAATGCGAAGAAGGTCGTGTTCTGCGGGACGCTGACGGCGAAGGGGCTCGATTGCGACGTGGGCGGAGGCCGGCTGCAGATCAAGACCGAGGGCTCGATCCGGAAGTTCGTCGAGCGCGTGGAGCAGATCACGTTCAACGGCAGTCTGGCGCGGGAAAGCGGCCGCAAAATTCTCTACGTGACCGAGCGCGCGGTATTCGAACTGCGACCCGAGGGCATGACGTTGATCGAGATCGCTCCCGGGCTCGACGTGGAGAAGGACGTCCTCGCCCACGTCGGCTTCCGGCCGCACATCGTCTCGCCGCTGCCGGTGATGGATGCCGCGTTCTTCACCTGAGCCCATCCCGCACCCCTCATGTCCACCGAGATTGAACTTCGCCGCCAAGGCCCGCTAGCCGAGCTGGTCTTCGTGCCCCGCGAGGGCCGGCCACCGACCCTGAACCACGACACGCTGGATCGCTTCGACCAGCAGATTGCCGCGATCGAACAGGCCGGGGATGCGATCCGGCTGGTGGTCCTGCGCAGCGCATCGCCGAAGTTCTTCTGCGTCGGGGCGGATCTCACGGCGCTGCAGTTTCTCAACCCGGAGACCATCGGGGCGTGGATTGAGCACGGTCACGCGGTGTTCGATCGCCTCGCGCGCCTGCCGCTGCCGGTCATCGCGCGAGTCGAAGGCTACGCCCTCGGCGGCGGGCTGGAGCTCGCGATGACGGCGGACGTGATCGTGGCGTCGGAGCAGGCCCAGCTTGGGCAGACCGAGGCGCGGCTGGGATTCATCACGGGCTGGGGCGGGGCGTGGCGGCTGCCGCGCCGGGTGGGGCCGTCGCGGGCCAAGGAGCTGTTTTTCACCGGGCGAATCGTGTCGGCGGCGGAGGCGGCGACGATGGGCCTGGTGGACCTCTGCCTGCCACGCGAAGCCCTCGACCCCCATTGTGCGAAGATGGTGGCGGACATTTGTGCGGGGAGCGCGATCGCGATGCGCGAGTTCAAGCGGCTCGTCAGCGATGCGCCGCCACTGACCTTCGAGGCGAAGGCGAATGCGGAGGTGCGGGCTTCCATCGAGTGCGTCCGCTCCGCCGACACGCAGCAGCGCGTTCGCGATTTTCTCGAACGGAAGAAAAAGCCGGCGAAGCCGGAGCGCTGAACGCCCTGGTCTGGTCGGCCGGTCCGGGGCGCCGGTGCTGGCGGCTGAAGAATGTCCACTCGCGGGCGCTCGTGGCTACGTCGGGCGTGACCCCGATATTGGGGTGACGGTGGGGTCGCGCGGTGCGGCTGCCTGATCTTAAAAGGGTGTCATCGTGCGGGCACCTTATGCATCGAGTCATCCCACCGCATTCCTGGGCGATGCAAAACCGGCCAATCCTGTGGCCAGGATTGTGCCTCGAATTCGCGTCGTGCGGCGACACCTGGTCCTGTGGGATTCGGACCTGGCCGATCTCTACGGCCTGCCGCTGGGTCGGTTCCTCAACGACGCAGGTTTGGATCGGGCGATGCCCGGCGATTTCTGGTTCCCGGCCGAACTCGAGGAAATCGTTGCAGCGGGGAAGGAGGACCCGACGGTCTCTGGGCCGCGTTTTTTGTTCACGGAGCATGGCGCGTTCGTGGTGGCTTTGCGGCTGAAGACGCCCGTAGTCACCGCGATGAGCGTGCAGATCGTCCGCGCCTTCCAGCGCGTGCGCGAAGGGGAGGCGGCCCGGGGGCGCGCGTGGACATCAGGTGCGTAGC
>CAINHV010000286.1 GCA_903848965.1 uncultured Opitutia bacterium
AGCATGGTGCGGATCTGGACTGAGGAGGTATGAGTCCGGAGGAGATATTTTTCGTCCGGGTTCATCTTCGCCACATTTCCGAAGCGAGCCGAACCGGGAAAGTAGAAAGTGTCCTGGGCGTCGCGCGCAGGGTGGTCTGATGGGGTGTTGAGCGCGTCGAAACAGTAATACTCGGTCTCGACCTCCGGGCCGTCAGCCACAGTGAAACCCACTTTACGCAGGATGCGGCACATTTCCTCCCGGACGAGCGTGAGCGGATGATAGGTTCCCGGCCCGGCTTCCGGGGCGGGGAGCGTCACATCGACCGCAGGTCCCAGTTGCGCCGTCAGCTCCGCGGCCGCGATACGAGCGAGGGCGGCATCGAGTTGTGCCTGCACCTGGCCCTTCGCTTCGTTGATCAGCTTGCCCACAATCGGGCGCTGCTCCTTGGGCACGGTGCCCATTTGCTTCATCAAGGAGGTGAGCTCGCCATTCGGTCCGACGTAGCGGGCCTTGGCCGCCTCGAACTCCGGACGGTTCTTCAAATCCGCGAGTTCCGCGGCAGCCTTGGCGACAAGAGCGGTCAGTTGATCTTGCATGAAAATAAGGGGAAAGGGACTTCCGCGAATTACCCGCTGGACGGCGAATCGTTTCGCCGAACCCAGAGGTGCCGGCAAAAAAGAAGGACGGCACCTCCTGCGAGGCCCGTCCTCCGGGGATGAAGCTGGAGGCGAGCCCGCCCGGGCTCGCGTGCAACTCAGGCCTTCGCGGCCGCGGCCTTGGCCTTCAACGCGTCCTGAGCCTTTTTGATCAGGCCGTTGAACGCCACCTCGTCGCGAATCGCGAGATCGCTCAGGACCTTGCGGTCGAGACCGATGTTGGCGGCGTGGAGGCCTTCGATGAAGCGGCTGTAGCTGATGCCGGCGTTGCGGCAGGCGGCATTCAGACGAACGATCCAGAGCCCGCGGCGATCCGCCTTCTTCTTGCGGCGAGCCGCATAGGCGTATTGCCAGGCATGCTGGACGGCTTCCTTCGCATAGCGAAAGAGCTTCGATTTATTGCCGAAATAGCCCTTGGCGTATTTCAGTATTTTCTTGTGCCGCTTGCGCGACGCGGGGGAGTTAGTTGCACGAGCCATGTTTTATTATGTGTTTGGTCGCCGGCAGGTCGGCTTAACGATCACCCGCCTGGCGAAGTTTGGATTGATCCGTCGGTCGCTTAGAGACCAAACGGGAGAGCGCGCTTCAGCGGCGCGGTGTGGCCGGGAGCCACCTGCTTGTCACGAGAGGCACGACGCTTTTGCTTCGTGCTTTTCGCGCCCAACAGATGACGAAAGCCAGGAGTGCGACGCATTAGCTTGCCGGTGGCGGTTAACTTGAACCGCTTGGCAACGGACTTTTTGGTCTTTTGCATGGAGAGAGCGGTCGAAAACAGAGATCGCCCGAAGTATTGGCAAGGGAATTTTGGCTCGTCTTACGAAGCGAGGCGGCAGGACGCGATCGCCCTTCAGCATTCATCCCGAATCCGCGCCCGCCAATCCTATCCGCGATCCGCCACCGACCGGCTGGGACGGTGTTCACCGCCCGCCGTGCGCGATTTGCGGCCATCGACGGGGACGCCGAAGGCCATGAGACGTTTCAAGTCAGCACTCAGACCATGCGCGCATATATATATAGTACGGATGGAGGTGGCCGAGATCGCTTCTGCCCTTAGGGTGGTAGCTGGTGGCGGTTACCAGGGGATATCGCCTCGCGGGC
>CAINHV010000287.1 GCA_903848965.1 uncultured Opitutia bacterium
AAACTTCCCGACCTTCCTGTTTAAATCATCTGAACTTTAAGAGCCTGAAGCCAGGAAACCAGGAATCGGCGCCAGCTCAGATTCGTGGCTTCCTGGATTCAGGCTCAAACCCGGCTCGGTCGGGGTGGAGATCGAATCCGGAAACTTCTTCATCGTTCCGCTCGGTGAAGTCCCGCCGCTCACGCTGCGGGCCACCAAGTGCGCCGCTTCGCGATTTCCTACTGCACGGTTCCGGCGCCTTACGGCACGAAGGCCGTCATGAACTCGTGCACCGGCATCGCCTCGAGTCTGGCGCGATCGGCAAAGAGGCCGACGAGTTCCGTGGCCCGTGCAGGGCCGAAGTGAGAGGAAAAGGCCGCCTCGGCCTTTTCCCGAAGGAGCGGAATGCCTTCGCTCCGCCGGCGGCGGTGGCCGATTGGGAAGTGCACCTCGATTCGTTCGGTGGCGGTGCCGTCGCGGAAGAAGACCTGCACCGCGTTCGCGATCGAGCGCTGCTCGGCATCGAGGTAGCTCCGGGAGTAAAGTTTCTCCTCGCGCACGACCATCTTGGCGCGGAGGGCGTCGATCCGCGGATCCGCGGCCACCGAGTCCTCGTAATGGTGCGCGGTCAGCTCGCCGAAGATCAGCCCGATGGCGGTCATGTATTGGAGGCAATGATCGCGGTCCGCCGGGTTATGGAGCGGACCGGACTTGTCGATGATGCGAATCGCCGACTCGTGGGTCGTGATCTCGACCCGGTCGATGGCGTCGAGCCGATCGCGCACCGCGGGATGCAGCCGGAGCGCGGCCTCGACGGCGGTCTGTGCGTGAAACTCGGCCGGGAAGGAGATCTTAAAGAGAATCTGCTCCATCACATACGAGCCGAGCGGGCGTCCCAGTTTGAGCGACTGGCTCCGGAACGAAACCTCCTGGAAACCCCACGTCTTCGCGGTCAGCACGGAAGGATAACCCATCTCGCCGGTGAGTGCGATCAACGCGAGCCGGACGGCGCGGCTGGTGGCGTCGCCCGCGGCCCAGGACTTGCGTGACCCGGTGTTGGGCGCGTGGCGGTAGGTGCGCAGGGCGGAACCGTCGAGCCAGGCGTGGGACAGGGCATTGATGACCTGGTCGCGCGTGCCGCCGAGGAGCGCGGTGGCAACGGCGGTCGAGGCCACGCGGACCAGCAACACGTGATCGAGGCCGACGCGATTGAAGGAGTTTTCCAAGGCCAGGACGCCCTGGATCTCGTGGGCCTTGACCATCGCGAGAAGAACATCGGCCATCGTGAGTTTCGATTTCCGATTCCCGACTTGCGATTGGAAGGCCAGGGGCGTGGCGCCCGCGGATTCCAAGCGGCTGAGCCAGTCGGTGACGCCGAGGATGGCGCCGAGATTGTCGGACGGGTGGCCCCACTCGGCGGCGAGCCAGGTGTCGTTGAAGTCGAGCCAGCGAACCACGGTGCCGATGTTGAACGCGGCCTGCACCGGATCGAGTTCATGGCGCGTGCCGGGCACCCGGGCCCCGTGGGCGATCGAGGTGCCGGGCACAATGGGTCCGAGCAGCTTCGTGCAGGCCGGATAAGCGAGGGCCATGATCCCGCAGGCCAGGGTGTCGGCGAGGCACCAGCGGGCGGTGTCGAGCGCCTCCGCACTCGGGGTCGCGTAGCCGATAGCGTAGTCGGCGAGCTCGGTGAGCAGCGCATCAGGGGCAGGGCGGACGTTGGAGATGGCGGAAGACACGGTGGGTGAATGCCAAATGCCGATGGGAGAATGGCGAGGGGGAAAGACGGCGTGCGGCTTGCGGGCCAACGCCAGGTTCTCGACGCCATTCCAAGACCCAGAACACAGAACACCAAACATCTACCGCTGGTCGAGCGGGGGAAAGGGCCGCTCGGCGGGGCCGGTGTAGGTGGCGCTGGGGCGGATGATTTTCCCATCCTGCCGCTGCTCGATGACGTGGGCGCACCAGCCGGCGGTCCGGGCCATGACGAAGAGCGGCGTGAACATGGACGTCGGCACGCCCATCATGTCGTAGGCGGGCGCGCTGAACCAATCGAGGTTGGGAAACATCTTCTTCAGATCCCACATGAGACTTTCGATGCGCTCGCACACGGCGAACAGATCGGGCCGGCCGGCATCGCGGCAGAGTTCGCGGGCGATCTCCTTGATGATGGCGTTTCGCGGATCGCTGATCGTGTAAACAGGATGGCCGAACCCGATCACGATTTCGCGCCGGGCGACGCGGGCGCGGATGTCAGCCTCGGCTTCGTCGGCGTTGCGATAGCGCAACTGGATCTCGTGGGCGACCTCGTTGGCGCCGCCGTGCTTGGGGCCGCGGAGTGCGCCGATGGCGCCGGTGACACAGGAGTAAAGCCCGGAACCGGTGCCCGCGATCACGCGGGCGGTGAAGGTGGACGCGTTGAACTCGTGCTCGGCGTAGAGAATCAGCGATCGATCCAGGGCCCGCGTGTGGAGAACGGAAGGCGCGCGCTGATGGAGCAGCCGCAGGATGTGCCCGGCCAGCGAAGGCTCGTCGGTCGCGACGTCGATTCGCTTCCCGGTGGTGGCGAAGTGGTGCCAGTAAAACAGAATCGCCGGCATCGCCGCCACCAGCCGATCGGAGATCTCGCGGGCCGCCTCGACATCGGTGGGCAGCGCGCTGCCGGCCGGCGCCCGTTCGGGGTTGATCGCGCCGATCGCGGAGCATCCCGTCCGCAGCACGCCCATCGGGTGGGAGCTGGCGGGAAGCTGTTCCAGGATCGCACGCACCGGGGCGGACAGCCCGCGAAACGAAATGAGTCGCTGGCGATAGGCCGCCAGCTCGGCCCGGTTGGGCAGCCGCTCGTGAATCAGCAGATGGGCGACCTCCTCGTAGGTGGCGTGGGTGGCGAGATCGTTGATGTCGTAGCCCCGGTAATGCAGATCGTTGCCGCTGTGGCCCACGGTGCAGATCGCGGTGTTGCCCGCGGCCACGCCGGAAAGGGCGACGGATTTCTTGACCTTCGAGATCGGAGGGGGAGTGGGATCGCTCATGGGGACGAGGGGCTGGCCGGCGGCGGTGCGGACTTTTTTTGAAAAAGTTGATCGAGTTTCCGCTCGTAGGCGTCGTAGCCCAGAACGTCGTACAGCTCGGCACGGCTCTGCATGCGATCGACCACCGCCCGCTGAGTGCCATCGCGCCGGATCGCGGCGTAGGTGTCGCGGGCGGCGGCACTCATCGCGCGAAACGCGG
Source organism: uncultured Opitutia bacterium (assembly GCA_903848965.1). Lineage (GTDB taxonomy): Bacteria > Verrucomicrobiota > Verrucomicrobiia > Opitutales > Opitutaceae > ER46. Next base: position 3,211 of record CAINHV010000287.1, read on the forward strand.
AGAGCGGATAGAGGGCCATCGCGACACCGGCGGCGCGCAGTTCCTCCACGGTGAATAGCGGCGTGCGACCGAACTCGGTGATGTTGGCAAGGACGGGCACGTTGACCGCGCCGGTGAACTGCCGGTAGTCGGCCAGGCTGGTGAGGGCCTCGGCAAAGATCATGTCGGCTCCGGCGGCAACGTAGGCCTGGGCGCGAGCGATGGCGGCAGGCACGCCCTCATTCGCGGCGGCGTCGGTGCGGGCCATGATCACGAAGTCCTTGTCGGGCCGGGCGTCGGCCGCGGCCCGCAGGCGATCGCACATCTCGGTGGTGGGGACGAGTTCCTTCCCGGGTCGATGGCCGCAGCGCTTGGCGGCGACTTGATCCTCAAGATGGACGGCGGCGACGCCCGCCCGGCCGAGCTCGCGGATGGTACGGGCGATGTTGAAGGCGTGACCCCAGCCGGTGTCGATATCGACCAGAAGGGGCGCGGCGACGCGGCCGGTGATCCGGCGCGCGTCCTCGAGCACGTTGTCCAGCGTGGTCATCCCGAGATCGGGCAGCCCGTGCGAGGCATTGGCGACGCCGGCGCCGGAAAGATACAGGGCGCGGAAGCCCGCGCGCTCGGCGAGCAGCGCGGCATAGGCATCAATCGTCCCGGCGATTTGCAACGGACGCTCGGCCGCGAGCGCGGCACGGAAGCGCGCACCGGGCGTCAACGCGGCGGCGGGACTCGGGGCGGGAGGATTACTCACGGGAGGAAAACGTGGGCCGAAGCCAAAGGGCTGTCGAGCGCGGGCCGGGCGAAGGCCGAGAACAGGCACTCGGAGGTAACCACGAAGGTACAAAGGGGGGATTTCCTCGGTGTCCCGGTGCCTCGGTGGTTCAGCCGGATTGGACTCGACCCAATTGCCCCTCCCGCGCCCTGCCCAGAAGTTAACCACCAAGGCACCGAGAAAAGGGTATGCCTCCGTGCCCTCCGTGTCTTCGTGGTTTAATTTGGATCAACCGGGGTCCACTCGCGGGCGCTCGGGGCCACGCGCTCCGGGTTGGAAAAAATCTCTGCCGGTTTTCGTGGCGCTCCGGGGCGTTTTATTGCCATACCTCGTGCGATGCTTGCGGTCGTTGATCTCAAAAAGTCCTTCCTCACCCCGGATGGCGATCGGGCGGAAATTGTGAACGTCGCGGCGTTCAGCCTCGCGGCTGGCGAGCACCTCGCGTTGCGGGGCGAGAGTGGCTCGGGCAAGACGACCTTCCTGAACCTGATGGCGGGCATCCTCGCCGCGGATTCCGGACGCGTGACGATCGATGGCGTCGAGATGACGGCCCTCAGCGAGCCGGCGCGGGACCGCCTGCGGGCCGACAAGCTCGGCTACATTTTTCAGACCTTTAACCTCCTTCAGGGCTACACGGTGCTGGAGAACGTCCTGCTCGGGATGTCGTTCGGTCCGCGCGGCGCGGATCGCGATCATGCCCGGCAGACGCTTCAGCGGGTCGGGCTGGGCCATCGGCTCGATCACTTCCCCGGCCAGCTTTCCACGGGCCAGCAACAGCGGGTGGCCGTCGCCCGCGCACTGGCGAACCGGCCGCGCCTAGTTCTCGCCGATGAGCCGACGGGGAATCTTGATCGCAAGCACGCGCGCGAGGCACTCGCATTGATCCGCGAAGTCTGCAGCGAGGTCGGCGCGGCTATGTTGCTCGTGAGCCATGACGAGGAAGTGCTCGCGCAGTTCGAGCGCCGCCAGGATTTCGCCGCCCTCAATACGCCGGCCGCGCTGGCTTCCGGCGGGGCCGGATCGGGGAGGGCCCAGCCGTGACACTTCCGCTGATCATTTACCGTTCGCTGCGGCAGCACGCGCTGTCGACCCTCGTCACCGCCGGCGGCATCGCGCTCGCCTGTGGGCTGCTCATGACCGTCTGGGTCGTGAAGACGCAGTCGCAGACCACGTTCACGCAGACGACCTCGGGATTCGACGCTGTCGTGGGCGCGCGGGGCTCCAAGCTGCAGCTCGTACTGAACGCGATTTTCCATCTCGAGGCCTCGCCCGGCAATGTCTCGGCGCCGGACTTCGAGCAGGTGCGCCGGATGCCGATGGTGAAGACGGCGATCCCGATCGCGGTGGGCGACAATCTGCGCGGTTACCGGATCGTCGGGACGATTCCGGCGCTGTTCGAGACCGTCGAATATGCCCCCGGCCGGAAGTTCGCGGTGCAGGCGGGCGGCAAGCTCTTCGCCCTCGACGGACGCGAAGCGGTCGCGGGGAGTTTCGCGGCGGAGCGGCTCGGGTTGAAGGTGGGCGACCGCTTCAATCCGTTTCACGGCCTCGCCTTCGATGCCCAGAACAAGCACGACGACGAATTCGTCGTCACCGGGATCCTCGAGCCGACGAACACGCCCGCAGATCGCGTGATCTGGATTCCGCTGCGCGGCGTGCAGATGATGGCCGGCCACGATCCCAAGGCGGCGAACGACATCAGCGCCATCCTCGTGCAGCTGCGCTCGCAGGCGGCTGGGCCGATGCTTGACCTGATGTTCAACAAGCAGGGCAACCGGTTGACCTTCGCTTGGCCAGTGGCGGCGATCATTGCCGAGTTGTTCGGCAAGATTGCCTGGTTCGATCAGGTGCTGGCGCTGGTCGCGTATCTCGTCGCCCTCGTGGCCGCGGGTTCGGTGCTGGCGAGCATCTACAACTCGATGAACGCGCGGCGCCGCGACCTCGCCATCCTACGGGCGCTCGGGGCGCGGCGCCGGACGATCTTTGGTGCCGTCGTGGCCGAGGCGGCGTGCATCGGCGCGCTCGGGTCCGCGGTCGGATTCGGCATCTACTTCGGTCTGCTCACGGGAGTCGCCAGCGTGATTCGCGCCCAGACCGGCGTGGTGCTGGACACCGCCGCGGGACACCCGGTGCTGTGGATTTGCCCGCTGGCGATGATTGCGCTGTGCGCGCTGGGCGGTGTTGTCCCGGCTTTCAAGGCCTACCGCACGCCGGTGGCCGAGACACTGGCGCCGGTGTCGTGAACCGGAGCGTAACGGAGTGCGTCTGTCGTCTGGTCCGGACACTGGGCGCCGGTCTGCTCGCGGCGCTGATGGGAAGTGGGGCGTTGAGCCCTTGGGCAACAGCGGCCGAGAGTTCGACGCCACCCGAGCTCATCGAGGGATACCTGAAGCTGGGGTTTAGTCGTCTGGCGTCGTTTCCTTTTACGCCGCCGCCGTTCGCGGGTGAAGGAAGGCGGGCCGACCTGGCCGCGATCGAGGACCAAATCCCGCCGGCGGTGAAGGCATGGAGCGGACGCAAAGCCGCGGTCACTGGCTACATGCTGCCGCTCAAGTCGAAGCGCGGACTCGTGACGGAGCTAGTGCTGACCCAATACACGGTCGCAAAGGGCAATACCAACGACCCAACGATCAACGAGTGGATCATCGTGAAAGTGCCGGCCGGCTTACCGGCGCAGACTTTGCTGCCCATCACCTTCTTCGGGGTGTTAAAGGTGGGAGCCGTCTTCGAGCGCGGCTACCTGGTGGCGATCTACGAGTTCACGGCGGAACGGGTCAGCCCGCAGTACCTGCTGGAGTGAAGGGTGATCGAGGCCGACACCGAGAAATGCTCCGGCTGCCACCCAAACCCAAAATCCCTTTTGACGGATGGGAGGTGATGGTTACGCTCTGCCCCCTATGAAAATGACGAGCGTCCCGGTTCTTGCCCTGACCCTGGCTTTCATTAGCGCGCCCGTCTTTGGGGCCGAGGATCTCACGAACCTGCTCCAGAACGCGACTGCACCGCTGACGCCCGCCGCCCCGGTTGGTCCGCCCGAGGTCGAGAATGGCTACCTGAAGCTCGGCTTCGATCATCTCGCGTCGTTCAGCTTCGTGCCGCCCGCCTTCGACCCGCTCGCCGCGCCGAACACCAAGCCGCCGACCGGTGAGGAACAGATTCCCGCGGCCGTGAAGTCGTGGAACGGCAGGAAGGCGATCGTCACGGGATACATGGTCCCGGTGAAAATGGACAAGGGCCTCGTCACGGAATTTCTCCTCATGCGCAACACGATGGCCTGCTGCTTCGGCGGCGTGCCCAATATGAACGAGTGGGTGATCGTGAAGATGAAGAAGGGCGTGCAGCCCCTGATGGACATCCCGGTTTCGTTTTACGGTGAGCTCAAGGTCGGCGCCCTGTTCGAGAACGGTTACATGACCGGCCTCTACGAACTCGAGGGCGAGAAGATGGGCGAAGTGCAGGGCTAGGCCGCGGCGGCACCGCCGCCTAAGGTCGAACCGCGGGGCGGTTGGACTGGGGGAGACTTGGCTCCC
>CAINHV010000288.1 GCA_903848965.1 uncultured Opitutia bacterium
CGCGAAAAACTTCTCCGGCGAGAAGTCGGCCGGCCGCGCGAAGTGCTCCTTCGTTACGGCGACGCCGCCGATCCGGGGCAGCGCGAAGGTGCGGAGGCCGTCCCGCGTGACATCGTAGCCGACGAGGTACCAGGAGTTCTCGCGGTTCGCGAGATGGTAGGGCCGGACGCGGCGCGGCGATTTGCGGGCGTCGCCGGGTTTGCGGTAGTCGAAGGTCACTTCCGCCTGGCGCAGGACCGCGGAGCTGAGCGCGTTGAAGACTGCCAGATCCGTCCGGCCGAGGCCGATGTTCTTGAAAGACACGGCGCGCAATTCGTCCGCCGGCGAAAACGAAATCCGATCGCGCAGCCCGCCGGCCAGTTTTTCGAACGCGACCTCGAGCTGCCGGTGGAACGGCGTGCCGCGATACTGCTCGAGCGCACGCTGCGCCACGAGCAGCGCGAGCAGTTCGCCCTCGGTCATGTGCACGGTGGGAAACGCGTTCACGGGCTGCGTGTACCGGTAGGCCTGGATCTGGAGATCGAACTCGATCGGCAGATCGAGCCGGTCGCGCATGAAGGCGATGTCGCGGACGATCGTCTTCCGGGAAACCTCCAGCGACTTCATCAACTTGGTGCAGTTCACCATCGCACCGCGGCGCAGCTCGTCGTGGATTTTAAGCATCCGCTCGAGCGGTGGACGTGAGAGCTGGGCGCGGGGGGCGGACTTGGAAGGAATGGCAGGGGACACGGAGAAAATGGGAGTTGGCGAGAGGAGAAGCGGGCTGGAGGGCCGAGCTCGGCCGAGGCCGGGTAGCAGGTTGCGAGGCCTCGACGGAGCTCGGCTCTCCAGGGGAGAAAGGAGGCCGGAAAAGATTTTTCCGAATCAATGGGGAAATTCGAGGCTGGGACAAGCAATGACCCACCCCCGGGGGTAGGATGGGCGCCATGAAACCAATCCGCCGCCTCGAGAAATTCGCCCTGCCCCTGGCCCTGACATGGTCGCACTGCGGTGTCATGTATCGCGTGACGGCGTGGCCGGAAGTGAGCTTTGAACGCCTCTATGGCGACGAGTGGATGGGCGTGACCCCGGGCGAGGACGTGCTCGCCTCCGCGGCGCAGACCTGCGGCCCGCTCGAATGGCGTCCCTACCTCGAGTTCGTGCCGGCGGCGGTCCGGGAATTTCTCGCCCGGTTCCGGATTACGCGGATGGAGGCGCTGCAGGTGATCGCCCGGTGTCCGGTGCTGCTGGAGGAGCTGACCGAGTATCCCGCGCTGACCGGTTATGTCGCGGCGCACATGGGGCTGCGCGGCACGCCGGGCCCGGGCTGGGACGAGATTAATGCCGTTCACGAGCGGAGCGGAGTCTTCGGCGTGCTCGAGTGGCTCGGGCTGCCGGCTTCCCGGCAGACGATCGCGATTCTCGGCAATGTGGCGGATCCCGAACTCCCGAAGAAATTTCTTGAGCCCCTCCGCACCCTCCTGTGGGAGCCGGGCGCGATCTTCGCGTTGCAGCGGATGCCCGTCATCACGGATCGGCATCTGGTCCGGTGCTGTCACCCGCTCGCCGCTTAACGCTTGGGCTCCGCGCGGCGCGCGGAGCCTAGATTTCACCGGCGGTGCCGGTGAAACGGAGGGAGGTGGGCGTCGGAATTTCGAACCTTGTAGCCCGCGGCGTGAGCAGCGGGACGACTTTAACCGCAGCGATGGAGAAGTCCCTGCCCTCACGGGCTGGGCGACGGTGAATCC
>CAINHV010000289.1 GCA_903848965.1 uncultured Opitutia bacterium
CGGGTCGAAGGTGTCGATGTGCGACGGGCCGCCCTCCATCATGAGGAAGATGCAGTTCTTGGCCTTGGCGCGAACGTGCCCGGGCTTCGGCGCGAGCGGGCCGGGGGCGGCGGCCGAGGTCGCGGCCTGCGCCTGGCTCGCGAGCAGCGAGGTGAGAGCGACGCTGCCGATGCTGGCCCCGAGGCCGTAGATGAAATCGCGGCGCGTGGGCGCCCAAATCGCGCGCGCGCCGGCGCAGGGAAAAGGCGTGCTCATGTTACCAGGGTGGACGGGCCGCTCCGTGTCACGGTCGGGTGGACGCCGGATTCAGCCGGTTCGATGTAGGGCCGTCGCTCGCCGACGGGCCGTTTCGCGAAAGAAGGACCTGGCCTGCCGACCAGCGGCAGCCCGACACCGGTTGGTTGATCCGCTTTAGTAGACATACGCGAATTCGTTGGCGTTGAGGAGCACGAGGCAGACATCGGCCAGAGCCCGCGTCTCGGCATCGACGTCGGCCGGCTTCAGGTCGGGCACGAAGTCGGCGGCGAGTCCCAGCCGTTCAGTGAACGTGAATTTCTCGCCCGTGTTCTCCTCGACCGCCTCGCGCACGACGGCGCGCGGAGGCGCGGGCTTCACGAAGGTGATTGAACGGTGACGCTCCGTCATCCGGTCCCAGTGTCGCAGACACGATGCGAGCTCCGCGGCGGCGGGCGCGCGACCGTGGGCGAGGGCGAAGGCGCGGGCGATGGCCTGATCCCGGCCGGTGGTTTCGCGGCGGACGCGGGCGGCGAACGCGAGGGCGCGATCGTGGCTGGCCTCGCTGTTGAAGAGGCTGAAGACCTGCGGCGTCACGGTGGACATCGCGCGCGCCTCGCACGAGAGCTCCGGGCTCGGCGCGTTGAAGACCTCCATGAAAGGGTCGGGCTGGCCGCGCAGCGTCAGCGCATAGAGCGAGCGGCGGTGGCGCTGGGCGGGCAATGGCGACGGTTGCCAGGCTTCCGCAAACGTTCCCATGACCTGGCGCGGCTGCAGCGCCGCCTCGAGGTTCATCTCGGGCCGGATCGGAATACCGCCGACAGCGGGATTGAGTTCGCCGGAGACGCGCAGCATCGCATCGCGCAATTCCTCGGCGGAGAGCCGACGCGGGTGGAATGCGGCCAGACTGGTGCCATCGGGATCCTTCGCGGCGAGATCTTGCGGGGACGGGTGAACGGTTCCGCGGCGATACGCGGCACTGGAGAGAATCAGGCGGTGCAGTTGCTTCACGGACCAGCCCTGCTCGACGAAGGTGGCGGCGAGCCAATCGAGCAGTTCGGGATGCGTCGGCTTCGCCCCGGTGGCGCCGAAGTTGTTCGGGTTGCCGGCGAGGCCGCGGCCGAAGTGCCATTGCCAGATCCGGTTGGCCATCACGCGGGCGGTCAGCGGATGGGCGGGCTGGGTCATCCACGCGGCGAGCGCGGTCCGCCGGCCGGCAATCTCCCCGGGGATCGCGGCGGGAGTGAGCCGCGGGTCCTGGGAACCCGTGTAGGCGTCGACGGCACTGAGCGCGATCGGCTGGACGGGTTGCGTGGGCGAAAAAGGATCGCCGCCACCGAGGATGGCGGTGGCCTCGCGCTCGCCCGTCGTCATCCGGTTATCCGGCATCCGGGCCGGAGCATCGACGGAGCGGAGCGTGGGCGTCAGGCCGGAGTACACGGTGAACGCGATCGGCTGATAGCGTTCGAATTCCCAGCGCAGCCGCGCCAGGCCCTTGTTGGCGATCCGCTGGCGACCGAGTTCCTCCGGGGTGAAGCCATGGAGCTTGGGCGGAAACTGATCCTCGGGGGTCTGCCGGGCGAGGAGCCGGCCGCGGGTGCCGTCAAAGATGCTGGAGAAGTCGCGGCGAGGCGCCGGATCGGCCGCTTGGACGCGAACCTCGGCGACCACGGCGTCCCAGGCGGTGCGATCGGCGCCTTTTTCCTCAAACCACTGATCGGCGGCCTGCATCGCGCGGGCATCGAGCGCCTGCAGCGTGGCCACGTGTTCGCGGCGGCGTTCGTCGAGATACTTCCGCTCATCGAAGCCGTCCTGGTTTTCGTGGGCCTGAAACGGGGCCTCGCGCTCGGCGAGCTGCGTCGTCGCGAACACCGCCTGCATCCCGTAGTAGTCGCGCGTCGGAATGGGATCGAACTTGTGGTCGTGGCAACGTGCGCACTGGAGCATGTGGCCGAGGAAGACCTGTCCGACGATGTCGGTCGCATCATCGAGGAACCGCTGGCGGGCGACCTTGGGAACCTCCATGGCCGTGAGCTCCCACGGACCCATGCGCAGGAAGCCCGGCGCGACCAGCAGATCGCTCTCCGCGGTGCCGGCGGGCCCCTGGCTCTCGGCGATCTCGTCGCCGGCGATCTGTTCGCGGACGAATTGATCGTAAGGCTTGTCGGTGTTGAAGGCGCGGACGACGTAATCGCGATAGCGCCAGGCGTTGCCGCGGGCGTAGTCATTGGCGAAACCGCTGGAGTCGGCGTAACGCGCCACGTCGAGCCAGTGGCGCCCCCAGCGTTCGCCATAGTGCGGCGAGGCCAGCAGCCGATCGATCACGGCGGTGAAGGCGTCGTCGTCGGCGCGCCCATCCGCGAGGAAGGCGGCGGTTTCGTCGGGCGTGGGCGGCAGGCCAGTAAGATCGAAGGTGACCCGACGGAGCAGGGTGCGGCGTTCGGCGGCGGGTGCGGGCGCGAGGCCGAGCGTGGCCAGCCGGGCGTCGATGAACGAATCGATCGGATGAGCGTTCGCGGCGACGGAGGCGGGGAGCGCCGGCTGGCGCAGCGGTTGGTAGGCCCAGAGATTTTCGAGCTGGTAGGGCCGCGCGGTCCAGTCCTGGGACAGGCCGCCGCTGGTGGCGACGGTGACACCGCCGGGGGTCGTCCACGGCCCGGAGGTTTTTCCAATCTCGCGCTGGCGTTCGTCCGATGGCCACGGTGCGCCGGCGGCGATCCATTGTTGGATGGCGCCGATTTCATCCAAAGAGAGCCGGTCGTTTTCCTTGGGCGGCATCGGCTCCCACCGCTCGTGTTCGCGGGTGATGGCGAGGTAGAGCGGACTGTCCCCAGGTTTGCCGGGGACAACGGCCGGCACGCCGCTCTCGCCGCCCTTTAGCATGTCGTCCCGGGTGAGCAGGACGAACTCGGCCTTGAGTTTGTCCTCATCCGCGCCGTGACAGGCGAAGCAGCGGGTGCGGAAAAGGGGCAGCACGCGCTGGACGAAAAGTGTTTCGCCGTCGGGGATCGCGTTTGCCGCGTTGGCCCGGCCGGTGAAGGACAGGAGGCCGAGCGCGGCGAACGTGAGAGTCGGCAGCCAGCGGGCACGCGAAGCGGGGCGGGCGGTTTCCATCGGGGCAGAGAAAAGCTGATCGGCGCTGATCGGCGCGCAACACCTTTGATGGGGGACGCGGGCTGGGTCCGAACTCCGAGGTGGCCGACAGGACGTAGACCGGTTCGCAAGGGCGGGGACTACTAGCTGTGCGAAAGTGTCCCCCTGCTCGGAATTGGGTCGAAAGCTTGGGGGCTGACAGTCTCTTGGTGGCTGCGCGCGTGAGCGAGTGGCTGCGCGCACATTCTCTATCGGCCTGTCTAAAAAAGGACCGTTTACCGTAGCCAAGAGCACCGGAGACTGTGTGCGTACTCTGTCATTCTGGGCGTAGCGAAGAATCCATGCGGTAGGCTGCCCCGATGACATGGATTACTTTACCGAAATCCTGTTCTGCACGTTCGCCACGCCATTGACGGTGCGCGCGGCGGGTTCCCGGTGCCAAACCCGCGGGTCATGCACCGGAGAATTCCTGAGATCGGCGACGGCCCGGAAGGCTGCCACGTCGCGATTGGAGGCAATCAGATAGCGGTGCGGCCGGATCCGTTGAGGACGTGGCGCGGCCGCTGAACGCATGACGACAAGGCCCGAGTGGACAGGCGGCCGTTTCCCCCGGATGTTCCGCCCATGGAGTGCCGTGAGCAGTGCGGGGCGTGTTGCATCGCGCCCTCGATTTCGTCGCCGATTCCGGGGATGCCGCATGGCAAGCCGGCTGGAATTCCGTGCGTGCAACTGCTGGCGGATTTCCGCTGCGCACTTTTTGGCAAACCGGAGCGTCCCGCGGTGTGTGCGAGCCTGCGGCCTTCGGCGGAGATGTGCGGGATCGATCGGATGGACGCGTTGGCCTTCTTGAACCGCCTGCAGCGCGCCACCGAGCCTCGGGCCACCTAGCCGGAACCAGAACTCGTGCCCGGCCACCGACGAGCGCCGCCGAATCCGGGGCCTGTGCAAATCGATGTCACAGGTGTGACACCGATTTGCACAGGCCGTTTGCTCCCCCGGTCCCCGGGCGCGAAGCACCGTCCTTGGCGAATTCGTAAGTGGCCGCCGGCTTTCTGGCGGCGCTGACATCTGGACTGCCGAGGCTGGTTCACGCCGTCCATCGAACGGGAAACGTCCGCCGGTGCATCCGCCTTTCCAAGCGGGAGATTCGCTGAACGCCGGCGCCGGGCTTGGGGAAGGTTTCTCCAAAGGTAATTGAGACAGTCGGGCCGCTGTCTCGCTCATCCTAGAAACGCCAGCGGTTTGTCCCATTCTGCCGGTTGTCCGGCTGGGCGGCGGCTGTCGTTCATTGTTCCCATGAACCTCGCCTCCACGCCCGCCTCGTTTCCCACCCATGCAGATCCGTCCGGCGCCATCCCCTGGGATGGACACATGGCCGACGACTTCCGCAGCACCTAGGGGCCCGATCCGCTGGCGTTTCTCTCCGTACCGCGGATGAAATCCTGCTCTGCGGAAATCGCGGCTCTTTCCGGCTTCCCCGGGCCGCGCTGCGGATTGTCGGCCGCGGCGGCTTTTATCCGTGGCTCTTTCGTGGCGTGCGGCTGCACCACACCGTCTCCGGCTACCCGGCGGAGCTCCAATTCAAGCCCCTGGACGCGGCGCCACACGAAGTGCTCGAACGGCACCGGGCGTTAGGCTATCGTGCAGCATGATGTCACCTCTTCTCGTGGCCACCACATCGCCGGCCGGGCGCTTCACCGGAGTTCGCCGCCTGCGCCGGCTCGGCGCCTGGGCCGTCCTGCTCGCCCTCGCGGCCACGGGCTTCGCGGCCAGTGCGGCCTCGCCCCTGCCGCGACCGCTCGACAGCTACCCGGGGGCGGAGGGCGCCGGCGTGCTGGAGATTCTGCGCCAGCGGATCGTCGCCGAGCCGTTCAACCTCGTCGCCTCGATCATCTTCGTGCTCGCGGTGGTGCACACGTTCTTCACCGCGAAGTTTCGCCACTGGGCGCATGACGCCGAGTTGGCCCATGCGGCCAGGCTCGCGCCGCGCGGGCGGCCGGCGCGCACGGACGTCAACGACGACGGCTTGCCCGACGAGATCAGTTTCAAGGGCCAGATGCTGCACTTTCTGGGCGAGGTCGAGGCGGTCTTCGGTATCTGGGTGATTGCGCTGATCGGCGCGATCGTCTGGTTCCACGGCTGGGCGGCGGTGACGAACTATGTCGGTCACGGCGTCAACTTCACCGAACCGATGTTTGTCGTGGTAGTGATGGCGATCGCCGGCACACGTCCCGTACTGCGGGTGGTGGAGGCCTGCCTCGGGGCGATTGCCCGAATCGGTCGCAGCACGGTGGCGGCGTGGTGGCTCTCGATCCTGATCGTCGCGCCGATCCTGGGTTCGTTCATCACCGAACCCGCCGCGATGACCATCGGCGCGCTGCTCCTGGCGCGGCAGTTCTATGCCTTGCGGCCGTCGCCGCGCTTTGCCTACGCGACTATCGGGCTGCTCTTCGTGAACATCTCGGTCGGCGGCACGCTCACGCACTTTGCCGCGCCGCCGGTACTGATGGTGGCGGGGCCCTGGAAGTGGGACACCGCGCACATGTTCGTGCACTTCGGCTGGAAGGCGGCGGTCGGCATCATCGTGGCGACCGTCCTGTATTTTCTCGTCTTCCGCCGGGAACTAGCGGCCCTCGAGGCGGCGCGCCGGACTTCGGCCGGCACGGTGAAGCGGCCCGATCCGTCCGTGCCCCTCTGGCTGACGATCGTCCAGCTCGCGTTCCTCGCCTTCGCCGTGTTTGTGGCCCACTACCCGCCGCTCTTTGTCGGGGCGTTCCTGTTCTTCCTGGCGTTCGCCCAGGCGACGGCGCACCACCAGGGCC
>CAINHV010000290.1 GCA_903848965.1 uncultured Opitutia bacterium
AAGTGGCTGGGCAGCTATCCCTCGGCGAGCTGAACCGGGCGCGAGTAAGCCGGCTGGAGACGAGGTAGCGTGGGTCTTCAGACCGTTGACGTGGGATCGAATTGAATTTCACGGGTCAGGAGACCCGTGCCACTTCCGTGCCCAGCAGGCAGTGCCTCTGGTTCCGACTACTTCCGAAATGCCAGATAGAGCCCCGCCACGACGACCCCGACGAACACAAGGGCACCGATAAAGTAGAGCAGGCAGCCCTTCCGGATGTCGGTTTGGAGCGCGGCGGGTGCCACGCGATATTGTTCGAGAATCTCGTCGGCATTGGCGGCCCGGGCATCCGCTGCCGGGGCGATCACCGGAGCAGATGCCGCGAGCGGCAGGCGGCGCACCGTGATCGGAGGTGCCGGGGTTGAAGGTGCCAGGAGGGGGGGGGCTTGAGGATCGGGGATCGGCGCCGCCGTGAGGGCCGGGGAAGCCGAGTTCGAGGCCTTGGCGATTTCTCGATCCAGCCACGCGAGGTGCTCCTGCAAAAGCGCGCGCTGGCGAAGGAGTTCGGCGAGGCGGTCGGCCATGGCGGGACGGTGACAACTGGAAGGAATCGGGCAAGCTTCGGAAAGGTGCGCGGCCTCCGGCCAACAAAAAGGGCCGGTCTTGCGACCGGCCCTGGGAAATGAGTTCGAAGAACGACTTAGGCCGTGACGACCGAGACGCTGCGATGCGCCTTGTCGTACTTGATCGTGCCGTCCTTCAACGCGAAGAGCGTCCAATCGCGGCCGGTGCCGACATTCTTGCCCGCATTCAGCTTGGAGCCGCGATGCCGCACGAGGATATTCCCCGCGATGGCGACCTGGCCGCCAAACATCTTGATGCCCAGCCTTTTTGAATGGCTGTCGCGGCCGTTGCTCGATGTGCCCTGACCTTTCTTATGCGCCATGACGAATAGTCTCCTTAAGCGTTAATCGATTCGATTTTGATGACTGAAAGCTCTTGGCGATGACCGCGTTTCCGCTCCATGCCCTTGCGCTTCTTCTTCTTGAACACGATGACCTTATCACCGCGCTTGTTCTCCAGAATTTTGACCGACACGGTGGCGCCGGGCAGGGTTGGGGTGCCAACCTTGAAATTCTCGCCTTCGCCCGTGGCGAGGACTTCCTTGATTTCAACCGTCGAGCCCTTTTCGGTGCCCGGGTAACGGTTGACGGTCAAAATGTCGCCCTCGGTCACAGTGAACTGCTGGCCTTGGGTCTTGATGGTCGCTTTCATAAATAAAACTGCGGAATAAGCGGTTTCGTGGAAATGAACGCAAGGATTATTTCCCCTTTTCCTCCACGAAGAAGCGGGTTCACGGCCAGGTTCCAATTTCTCCAGGTGGCCTGCGACACCCTTCAAGGCCGCTTTTTCTCGGCGCGGTAAAAAACGTGGTTCACGAGAAATCCCAGTCCGAACACACCGCTGAGCGTGCGGATGTTTCGCATCGCGCCGAAGACCATCGTGAGCGGCTGCGCTTGCGGTTCGTGCACCCGCAGCAGCAGCAGGCAGCCGGATAACGAAAGGATCGGCATCAAGAGAAAGCACGTGTGGTAAACGGCGAGGGCATCCGACCAGCGTCCGAGGGCCCACGTCAAAACGTTGCCTCCAATGATCGGCGCCGCCGCCGCGACCAACGAGGTGATGGCGAGATTGGTTCCGATCGCGAGATTCTTGGCCTGGCGCGGAATCAGCCGGAGCAGAATCGTGAACTGCCCGAGGATGAAGCCCGCACCGGTGGCGCCGCCGCCGATCCACATGCCGTAGAGCAGCCAGCTGTTGTCCGGCGTCAGGATGGTCCAGGTCCAGGTGGTCGCCTGCCAGAGGATCATGGAGACCACCATCACCGACTTGTTGCCATAGCGGTCGAGGAGCAATCCCCACGCGGGCAACGAGAGCGCGCCGGTGAGTTGGGCGATCGTCGAAAGAATGCCGACGTCGAAGGCCGACAGCCCGATCTGCTCGAACATGAAGATGTGGTAGAACGGTCCGAAACAGTTGGCGGCGAAAGACCAGACCGCACCGAACGCGATGAACACGAGGAACGATTTCGATTCCCAGACCGTCCGGGCCTGGTCCCGCAGCGGCAGCGGCGGACTGACGGCGTGACGTCGCGCCCGCGTCGGGCTGAGCCACTGCCAGCGCAGCGAAAAAATCCGCAGCAGGACCGCGCCCGCGATGATGTATTGGAAAACGCGAATGGCGTAGCCGCCCTGCACTAGGGCCCAGCCGGTCGCGAGGAGGAAGACGGTCGTCGAGATCTGCGTCATGCCGTTGCGGCGGCCGAAGAATTTTCCGCGCAGCCGGTAGGGTACCCATTCCTGAATCCACGCGTTCCACGTCACACCGGCGATCGCGCCGAAGCAGCTCGTGATGAGAAACCAGACGATGATCATCTGCCCCGCGCGATTCGGGTCATCCCGCGGGATCCAGGGGAGCATGATCCCAAACACGACCCACGAGAGGAGATGCAACGTGGCCGCGGAGATCGAGATGGTCTTCGGCGGCTTCCAGCGCGCGAGAAACGAGGCGACAAAGATCTGGAGGAAGTTGCCGACGAACGGCAGCGCGCAGATCAGGCCGATGGTCGTCTTCGGCAGGACAAAGGCCTTCGCCACGAGCGTCGTCATGAACACGTTCACCGGTAGCGACATGGTCACAAGCGGCATGGCCATGATACCCTCGGCGGTGCACAGCCGCAGCGAACGGAGCAGATCCCGCTTGTGTTCGAGCGCGGTGGTACGTGCGGTGCTCGCGTTCAATGGAAGTCGAGCCCGGCACTGCTTGGCACCGGGAACGAGGCCATGGTCAAAGGTGACATGGCGGACTGATGGAGGAAAACGGGCATGCTGCGCACCTCAAAAAGCTGAATTCAGGGATCAAAGCGAAACTCTTCCAGCGGAAGAACGCCCTGGCTCTGGCGCACTGGTTGCTTGGCAAGCACCTGGCGCTGCGCTGGCCGGACGGTCGCGAGGAGGCCCGGTTGATCACCGAGACTGAGGCGAAGCTCTGGCGATTCGTGCTGGCGCCTCGGCCCGATCAAACGGACGGGCGGAGCGACTGAAGTTCGGCCCGGACATCCTCCACGGCAATCGCTGCCATCTCTGGCCCGCGGCGCAGGACGCGCACGGTCGATGCGGGCGGAGCCCAAAGCGAAGGATCAGTCGGACCAAACAGCAGCAGGCAGGGGATTCCCGTCGCGGCGGCGAGATGACTGATGCCGGAGTCGTGTCCGAGGAACAGCGCGCAGCGGGCCAACTGTGCAACCAAGGTTTCCAGGCGCAGGTTAATCGCGGGCACGACGCGTGGATCGGTCAGCAGGGCAGTGAGGGCGGGTCCGCGGGTCTCGAGTTCGGCCTCGCCGAGGATCACGGTGATGGGGCCGGGCAGCGCCACGGTGACCTCCCGCCAGCGCTCGAGGGGCCAGTTCTTTCGCGCCGAACCGCTGCCGGGGTGCAGGGCAACGCCGATGGGCGAGATTCGGGCGACCGCGGCGTCGCTGGCCAAGGGTTGGAGCGGAAACCAAGGCGCGGCGTCACCCAGGTCGAACGCGCGCAGGGCAGCCGCATAGTGCGCCGCCGCGGGGGCGAGGGTGGGCATGGCCGGCCAGGTCAGAAAGACTTGATCGGTGCGGCGTGGAAAGTGCCGCGGCAGGTCCGCGTCAGGATCCGGCCAATAGTTCAGGACGAGATCGAAGCTGGTGAGCCAGGTTGCCATCGGCTCGGTCAAAGGTGCGCCCCAAAAGAGGGCCGACCAGCGCGCCTCGTGCTGCGAGTGCACCGCATCGATCAGGCCCCGCGCCCGGGCCAGTTCCGCGGCGCGGGCATTTCCGACCAACTCGATCCTTGCCTCCGGCCAGCGCCGGCGCAGGAGCGCGAGCGTGGGCAGCGTGACGATAAAGTCGCCGAGGGCGCCGCCCCTAAGGACGAGAATTTTTCGCATCCGGAACGGGTGAACTTCCGCTGGCCGCCGGGTTCGCCACGGTCGCGGGAGCCGGTGGTGTGCCGAGTTTGGTGCCCGGCTTTTCATAGTAGTCCAGCGTCGCGGTGCCGGTGCCGATGTTGAACTCCACGTCGAAGCGGACGGGCAGCCGCTGTTCGTCCTGCGAGATCCAGACGCGGACCGAGCTGCCGCGCTTGAACATGCCCTTGGGCGGCGTCTTCTCCATCCGTGGCTCGAGTACGAGGGTGTTGAATTTGCCGAGCGAGGTCCACAGTTCCTCGTACCGCGTCGCGTGGATCGTCAGCTCATAGAAATCGTCGTCGAACAGCACGAGCGCATCGCGGGACTCGCCCGGCTTCAGGTTCCAGGTCCGGGTCTGGAGCAGGGCAAGGATCAAGTCCGAGGGATCGCCCGCCGGCATCGGGAGATTTGTCGGCTCCTGGCTGTCCTTCGCGGAATACGCGGCGGTCCGCGCGGCGTGGTCGAAGGCGACGTGGTGCTCCTTCACCTTGTCCTTGCTCTTGGAATACTCGTGCAGCGACCGCAGTCGGCCGGAATTGAGATCGTAGAACGACTCCGCCCTGGCGTCGAAAGCGAGCAGCATGCGGGCGAATCCGCGCGTGGCCGTCGTAGTGGTCACCACCAGCCGGTCGTCACGGGTGGCGTCCCGCCGCGCATCGATCTTGATGCTGCCTGCGCCCCGCACGATGGCCCAGGAGACGCGGAAACTGAGGTGCTCGCCGGCCTGGAGCGGAAAGTCGGCGGCGGCCCGGGCCGGTCCGGACGCCACGAGGAGGAGGATCGGCAACAGCAGCGAACGAAGTATCATGAAGAAAGGAAGAGGGAAGTCGGGCGCGGGAAGAGGCGGCGGAAGTGAATCGATTTCGCCTCGGGAGCGGGTGAAGCTGGCCCCGGGTCCGACCCGCCGCGAGCAAAAGCCGGGCCCAACCG
>CAINHV010000291.1 GCA_903848965.1 uncultured Opitutia bacterium
CTCCGACCGGCGGTGGACGTTCCGCGACCCGATCCGATTTCGCCAGTCAGAGACTGGCGCTACTCGAACCGGCCCGGCGGTAAACGCCGGCCCTACCCCAATCGGTTTCGCGTGCCCGCCGTGGAAATCGCTCCGACTGCACAATTCGCGCTTAGTCCGAAGAATTGGGTCGGTGCAATCAGTGTAATCCGTGGCTAAAAACCCAGGGTTTCCCCAATCCAAAATCGAGACTCCAAAATCGAAAATTCCTACACGCCGAACGCCGCCGCCGCCGCGGTCGACCAGAGACGATGCGATTCGGCCAGCGGGATCCCAAGGAACTTCGCCACGTTGCGCACCCCGTCATCGGGGGCGAGCGTCGAGCCCGCGAAGCCGCCACCTGAACCGGGATTCCGCGCGATGCCGTCGTTTCCGACTTCGATCGGATGCAGGCCGATGGTGTAGCGCCCTGGTCCCGCCCCGGCGCCGGACATGCAATCCGTGGTGAACAGCACCTTGCCCGCCGGCTTGGCCCGGAAGAAATTCTGCACGACAAACGGCGGCAGGTGGATGCCGTCGGGAATGAGGCAGGCGGTCAACTCGTCGCGCGCGAGCAGCCGCTGGATCACATTGTCGTGGCGATGCATCATCTGTGGCGCGGCATTGCCGAGATGCGTGCAAAACCGCGCGCCCGCCTTGATCGCGGCATCGATGTGCGCGGCCGAGGCATTGGTGTGACCGAGTGAAATATGAATCCCCTGGGCCACGAGCGCCGCGATGAACTCAGGGCTGCCCGGCCATTCCGGGGCCAGCGTGACGAGTTTGATTCGCCCACCAGCGGCGGACTGCAATCGCTCGAACTCCACCAGCGAGGGTGGCCCCATGGGACCGGGAGGATGCGCGCCGCGGTAGCCTTCGTCGGGACACAGCCACGGTCCCTCGAGGTGATAACCGACGAACATGCTCGCGATGGCCGGATCGGCGGCACGGAATTTCTCCAGTCGCTCGTAGCGGCGGCAAAGCCGATCCACCTCATCGGTAATAAACGTGGCGAAAATCCGTGACGTGCCGTGCCGACGCAGCCCGTCGACGGAGGCGCGGATTTGTTCGAGCGTGACGTCGTCACGCTGGTAATCGATCCCGGCGAAACCATTAACCTGAAAGTCGAAGAGATCGTGGAAGGCAGGTGCGTCGGAAGGCATGGGCGTAGGAGTAAGGATGAAGCCCGAGACGGAGGGAATTCTGGATTTTAGAATTTCGGAGAGTCGGAGGTGCGGTGGCTGCGAGCGTGAGCGAGTGGCCGCGCGCCATTCACTAGGGCGGATAAGAAATACCTTAGCCATCGGGCGTGGACGAGCCACGCCCCTACACCGTGATTCGCACCGCACCCATTTTGTAGGGGCGCGCCTGGTGCGCGCCCGCCACGTTGCGACGTTTCCACTCGCTCACGCTCGCGGCCACGGGAAATGGCCTTCTAAAAATCCAAAATCGAGAATCGAAAATCCAAAATCCTGCCCTCACCTTGGCGCGGTGATTCCCGGACGCGACGACCCCGAGACCTACAATGCCCTGCAAAGGCCACTCGAACAGTTCCGAGCCAAGACGAAGCGGCTCAAGATCCATCCGACCGAACTCGCCCTGCTCTGGATCGTGTGCGCCCATCTGGTCTTCCTCCCTTGGGCGATCGGCGGGATGCGGCCCTGGTCGCAGTTCATCAGCCTCGGGCTGGCGATCCTCGGATTCATCGTCGCCCTGCGTCCCCGCCGGTACACGGAAGAGCACACGGGCGCGGCGGCGTTTCGGCTCATCATGTGGCCGAAGCTCTTTCGCTTTCCGCTCTTCTGGCTCGGGCTCGCATTCCTCGGCCTCATCCTGGTGCAGGCGCTCAATCCCGCCTGGGCGTACGTGACCGATGGCAAGGGTTGGTGGATGCGGCAGATCGAATACAAGGAGTGGCTCCCCACCAGTGTCCTCGTTCCCTTCGAACGCTGGGGTCCCTGGCGGATGCTGATGATCTACGGTTCCGTCTGGATGGTGCTCTGCGCCATGTGGATTGGGTTCACGCGCCGACGCTCGGTCCAGATTCTGTTCTTAACGTTAGCGTGCAACGGTCTGCTGCTCGCCGCCTTCGGGATCACGCAACGGCTGCTCTCCAACGGAAAGATGTTTTGGTTTTGGAAATCCCCGTCCGGTTCCTTCTTTTCCAGTTTCGTCTACAAAAACCATGGCGGCGCGTACTTGGATATCACCCTGGCTGTAGCCTGTGGCCTGGCCGCTTGGTACTATTTGCGTGGTCTACGCCGTCTCGAGAAATCGAATCCGGCGGGCGTCTTTGCCTTCATGGCGACCTGCATCGCGGTCGCGGTGTTAGTCAGCTACGCTCGCGGCGCGACCGTGGTGATGCTGGTTTTCTTAAGCTTAAGCATCGGAGCGTTTGTCGTCCATCAGTTCGCGGTCCCGAAAGAAAACCGCCGTTCGGTCATCGCGGTGCTCCTCATCCTGCTCTTCGGCTATTTCCTCAAGACTGGTCTGGAAGCGCTGAATTCGCGCATCGCTTGGGATCGGCTCGCCGAGGGAATTACAGAGAAGGACACCTCGCTGGAGTCGCGCCGGATCGCCACCCGGGCCGCCTTGGAGATGCTGGAGGACCACTGGCTCGTGGGTACCGGGGCGGGCAGCTTCCGCTTTCTCTTTCCCGTTTATCAGCAGCATCACCCCGAGATTTTTGCCCAGGGGAATAGCCGTATGTTCTGGGAACAGGCGCATAACGACATCGTACAGACGCCCATTGAATTGGGCCTGACCGGCATGCTGATCCTTTTTGCCAGCGCCGGCTACATCGCCTTCTCGCTCCTGCGAAGTTATTTTTGGGAGAACCCGCTGAGCGTCTCCGTCGTGCTCGGCCTCCTCCTTCTACTCGGCTATTCATGGTGGGACTTCCCCTTCCAGAACCCGGCGTTCCTCACCACCTGGTGCGCGTGCTGGGTCGCCGTACTGATGTGGACGCGCATGGAAGAGATGAACGTGAAAGCGTGACGCGGCGTCGGATTTTTGATTTTCGATTCTAGATTTTGGATCGGGAAATCCATTAGCCGCAAAAATGCGCAAGAGGCGCAAGAATCGAGCCGAGGGATTTTTCACCACCGAGCCACGGAGGCACCGAGCCGATCCAATTCATCGGCGTTGAGTCCAATCCCCAGGCATTTTTAACCACGAAGGCACGA
>CAINHV010000292.1 GCA_903848965.1 uncultured Opitutia bacterium
CCACGTCCGCCAGCGTTGTCACGGCCAGACCCTGCGGGGAAATCACGGTCGCGTTCACCTCGATCCGCTGTTCCCGCGGCGGCGCTTCCCGGTCTCCCATTCGAATCTTCATCGTCACCACCAACTCCACGCCGACGATGGTGTCCGCATACCGTTGCACGAGTGCCCGGCCCGCCTCCGCCGCGGTGGCCGCTCCCACCGGGAGGGCGGACACCAGAGCCGCGATCGCAGAGCCGAAAAGGAAGGAGGAGCGGGATAATTTCATGGTTGGGCGCGAGCCGGCTTCAGAGTGATTTCGACAAAAAGCGTCTGCCCGCGACGGCGCACCAGGAGCACCCACCACGAATTGTCACCGGCGAGAGCCTGCTGTCGCGCTGCCTTCAAGTCCTCGAGGTTGCCGACGGTTCGTCCCCCGGCGGAGTCAATGACATCGTCGGATCGCAACCCCGCCAACGCCGCCCAGCCCGCCGGGACCGCGCTCTCGACCAGCACGCCTGTGGCGTCGGGCGTGAGTTGCAGCCGGACACGATCGTCGAAGGCAATCTCCCGCACCGAAAACTCCAGTTGCACATCCTCCCACCAGGGCATCTCCGCCGCCGGGATCGGCTGCTCCTCGAGCGTCACCGTGACGTCCGCCTTCTGACCGTCGCGCCAGAGGGAAAACACCGCCGGGGTGCCGGACCGATACTGCCGAATCTGCCGCGCCAGGACGTCGGTGTCCTCCGGGCGCCGGGCCGGGACCTCGAGCCCGTCGATGGCCACGATCACGTCCCCCACCCGCAGGCCTGACGCCTCGGCCTTGGTCCCGGGATAAATTCGCGTCAGCCGCGCTCCGCCCTCGGCCTTGACGCCGAGCCGCGCCGAGAGTTTCGGGGTCAAAGGCTGCGACGCCGCCCCGAGCCAGGCCTTGCGCGCCTGCTGGGTGACATTCCGCTCGTTCACGGTGCGCAACTCGACCACGGAGTTCAGCACGCCACCGTCGCGCCGCACGCTGGCCAGCACGGTGCGCACGCCATTGGGGGCGCCTGCCAGAAGTTTCGCCGTCAGCGCCTGCAACTCCTCGACCGTGGACACCGGCGTGCCATCCACGGCAACCACCACATCCTCGCGTCGCAGAGTCGGCTCCGCCTGACCGCTGGGACCGGCGGGCCGGATGTTCTCGAGCCAGACGCCGCCGGTATCCGGCAAACGCTCCTCGCGCGCGAGCCGTTGGGTCAGGTTGCGCATGACGGCGCCCCAACTGCGCATCTCCACATCGTCGGCCTGGGCCGGTTCGCGGGGCCGCAACGTCATTCGCACCGTCTGCTTCTGGCCGGTCCGAACGACGTCCATGACAAACTCGTGCCCGGGCAACTGGCTGGACTCGATCCGGTTGAAGTGCGCCACCGCCTTCTCCTCGGCGCCTTCGATGGCATGCCCATCGGCGGCCAGCACCACGTCGCCGGGGCGCAACCCGGCCTGCTCCGCGGGCGAACCGGCCACGACATCCGCGACAACGACTCCCACATCCGCACGGTCAGCCTCGAGCCGGGGTTGCACGGTCGTGCCCGACCAACCGCGGGTCACCCGACCGGTGCGGATGATCTGGTCGGCCACCACCCGCGCCAGATTGCTTGGGATGGCGCCGCTCAAGGAGACGACTCCGAGTTCGTTGATGCCGATGATCTCGCCACGCGCATTGACCAACGGTCCGCCGCTGTTGCCCCCGAAGATTCGCGCATCGTGCAGAATCCAGCGGACGAACATTCCCACATCCTCGCCCCGTAGCAGCATTCGCCCCACGGTTTGCTCGGGCAGGACAAGCGAGGGGTTTGAAACCACGCCGCGCGTGACCGACTGCGCCAGGAATCCCGGGCTGCCGAGGGCAAAGACTTCCTGGCCGGCGGCGAGCGTGGAAGAATCGCCGAACCCGGCCACGGCGAGCGGCGGCGCACCCGAGCCTCGCTGCGTCAGGTCGAGTTTCAGGACCGCGAGATCGGTCAGGGGATCCTGACCGACCAGCGTCGCCTCGACATGCGTGCCATCGTAAAGGTAGCAGCGGAAAAAATCTCCATCCTCCGTGACGTGGCAGTTCGTCAGCACATGGCCCTCGGCGGAAATCACGACGCCGCTTCCACCGGTCCACTGCTTCGTCAAGCGGCCATCGCTCGGCCGGAGTCGAATCGCCTCAATCCGCACGATCGTCGGGAAGACCCGGGCGAGCATGGGACTCTCGGCCGGAGTCACCATCGGCGCGAGAGCCGGGGCGGCCCCTTGGGCCTGAAGTCCGGGCAGGACAAGGAATGTTCCCGCTGCCAGAAAAACGCCGAACCGGGCAGGAAAACGGGACAACAGATTCATGGGGTAAAGCCGGGCGCAGCGCACGCGATCTGCAAAGGTGAAGCAAGCGGCAAGTACCATCGACAGCCCGGGCATTTCATCCGGTCTGTCCAGACGGGCTACTTCACGTGGCACCCGCTCGATGCCTCCGGAGAACTAGCCCACGGAGTGAATCGATTACCTCGAATCAACCGGAGAGTTCCCGGATGCTGATTCGTGGCTTCCTGGCTTCAGGCTCCATCCGATCCGATCGAGCGGGGTTGAGCCCGAATCTAGGAAACCAGGAATCGGAGCCGGACCAGCGAGCCATTCGCGAGCGATCACGGACGCGCCGCCGCGACGTACTGCGGGATGATTCCGTCGAAACTTCCATTGGTAAAGAAGGCCACTAGCCGCGGCTGGCCGACCGCCGGCAGCGTGTTGGCCACGAGACACGCGAGCAGTTCCCGATTGGTGGCGGCGAAATGCGCGTCGATGCCCTGCGTCTCGAGGTGCTGCGCCACCGCCTCCGGATCGAAGCGTTCCTCCGCGCCGAGCTTGTCCGGGCGGCTGACCGCCCCGAGGTACACTTCGTCCGCCTGGGCCAGCGCCCGGACGAAACCCGTCTGCAGCACCTTGGTCCGCGCGGTGTTGCTGCGCGGCTCGAACACTGCGGTCAGGCGCGCCTTCGGAAACCGGGCCCGAAACGAATGGAGCGTCTCCGCCAGCGCCGTCGGGTGATGTCCAAAGTCCTCGATCACCGTGAGCTGCTCCGTCCGCCACAAGACTTCCTGCCGTCGCTTCACGCCGCGAAATCCCGCCAGCGCCTCCAGCTTGAGCTGCGCGGGATTGTCGGGATACAGCGCGAGACCCGCGACCGTCGCCGCCATGGCGGCGTTGCGCGCGTTGAACAATCCCGTCAGCGGCCAGCGCACGTTCGCCCACGGCTGACCGCGCCACCGCAGGCTGAACTGCGCCGCGTCGGCGTCCTCGGCAAAGTCCACAATCTGCACGTCGTTGTGCTCGTCCGTGCCCACCCGCACGACCTTCGTCCACGGCATCGGCCCGAGCGCACGGAAGTTGCCGTCGTCGCCGTTGAGGACGACGCAGCCGTTCCGCGGCACGATCCGGCAGAGGTGATTGAAGGTCCGCTGCACGTCCGCGAGATCCCGAAAGATGTCGGCGTGATCGAACTCGAGATTGTTCAGCGCCGCAATGTGGGGCGCGTAGTGGATGAACTTGCTGCGCTTGTCGAAGAACGCGCTGTCGTATTCGTCACCCTCGATCACGAATGGATCGGCCGTCGCCCCGAGATGGCTACCCACCGGCGGATCGAGCGGGACACCGCCGATCAGGAAGCCGGGATCGCGGCCCGCCGCGCGGAGCAGAAAGGCGGTCAGGGCGGTCGTGGTGGTCTTGCCGTGGGTGCCGCAGATGACGAGGTTCCGCCGGTGCCGCAGCACGGAGTCGTGCAACATCGCGGGGAGCGAGGTGAACGCAATCGCGCGCGTGTCGAGCAGCCACTCCACCTCGGGATTGCCGCGGGACATCGCGTTGCCGATCACGACGAGATCCGGCGCCAGCCCCTGGAGGCGAACCGGATCGTAGCCCTCGTGCAGCGTGATTCCGGCATCCGCCAGAACCGTGCTCATCGGCGGATAGACCCCGGAGTCCGCACCCAGCACCTCGTGCCCGGCCGCGCGCGCGAGCAGCGCCGCGTTGCCCATCGCCGTCCCGCAAATGCCCATGAAATAGACCCGCATGATTTTTCAAAACCTCGTCAGAGCGCCGCCCGGGCGCGAGCCTTTCCTGCCTTGCTTGAATGGCATGGGTCTCCTGACCCATGAAAGCGGATCCGCCCGCCTTGCGATCTCCACGGGCCGGGAGACCCGTGCCACTTCCCAGGCCAAGCCTTCGACAGGATCAGCCCGCTGCGTGAGCAGCGGG
>CAINHV010000293.1 GCA_903848965.1 uncultured Opitutia bacterium
CAAGCGCAGCGCGTAACGTCGGAGGCAACCAACGACCGCTCTTTCCGTTCCCCCGGCCTCCGCTCTGATTCGTGGTTTCCTGGCTTCAGGCTCCATCTGGATTGGTCGTCCGGTCGGCAGTCGAATGGGAATCGTTTCGCTCCACGGCCGTGGCCGCGAGCGTAAGCGAGTGGGAGTGAGCGGAACGACTTGAAGCAGGTCGGAGCCACTCGCTCACGGTCGCAGCCGCACACCGGCGTTGATCTGTCGCGGATCGCGGCGGAGCATCGCAACCATGCCCGATGTTTCCTGCACGCTCGCGATCGCCGTCGTGCCCAACGCGCCGCGCAGCGAGATCGTCGGCTGGCTCGGCGCCGCGGTGAAGATCAAGGTCCACGCACCGCCGGTGGAGGGTAAGGCCAATCTCGTACTCTGCGAATTCCTGGCGGACCGGCTCGGCGTGCCGCGCCGTGCGGTGAGCTTGCTCCGCGGCGACACCTCCCGCCGCAAGGTGGTCCGCGTCGCCGGCCTCACCGCTCCGGAGGCACATTCCCGGCTCGGGCTCGGATGACCGCGTTCGCGCTCACGTGCTGAGCCGCGGTGGCGATGGCGGCGGGCGTGATCGCGCTGGCCCTGGGTTGAACATTGGGACACGGTGCGGCCGAAGTGATCCGCCCCGCATGAAATCCCGCCTGATCTGGGGCGCCATCCTCCTCGCCGCTTTCGCCGCGTTTTATTACGTGACGATTCGCCCCGCTGTCACTCCGATGCCGTCCCGCAGCCCGGCTCCGGCGGCCGACCGGATGCCGCTGTCCAACCCACGGCCGTCATTTCCCATGCCCAAGGAACTGCGGACGGCGACGATCCCGATCCCGGTTTTTCCCACTCCACCCGAGGTCAATTTTCACGTCGAGCCGCCGGCGCTCAAGATGGAGATTCCGATCCAGCATGCCGCGACGATCGACTTCTCAATCGGTGCGCCCGTCGTGCGATCCGGTGGGGAGGATCAAGAAGCCCTCGATCGCGCGCTGCAGGCAATGGCCGAGGCGACGAAGGATACGAAGTTTCCGCCGACGAAGCAGTAGGGTTCGGTTTCGAGCCAGTTTAACCACGAAGGCACGAAGAGCACGGAACGGAGCAGGCTGTTTCTTCGGCTGCGCGGGATACGTTGGGGCGACACACCCCGGCGCTTCGCGCCACCCCTCTCGAGAGGGGAACTTCGGAAAGTTCTTCTGCCGGGTCCCCTCTGGAGAGGGGTACCGAAAGCGAGGTGTGTTGGACGCCGGCCTTCGCGTCTTCGCGCCTTCGTGGCTAACCCCGAAGCTCGGCCTTACTTCTTCCCGGTCAGCATGTCTTCGATCAGGGCAATCGCGGTGGCCTCGGTGATGTCGCTGGCATCAAATTGCCGAATCACGCGGCCGGCCTGCATGCCTTTGCCGATGATATCGCTCGCGGCCGCCTGGCCGACAATCGCGGCGTCCTTCAACCGGATCGCCGTGGCCTGGATGTCGGGCATCGGATAGGTCACGTCGCCGGAAACCTGCGGCACGACCAGGTTGCGGCTGGAAATGAGAACCTCGATCGCGATGTCCGCGATCTTTGACAGAGCCTCTCGTTCCCGCGCGGCGCGATCGCCGGTGAGGTGGTCGCCCGCCTTTTCCGGGAGCAGGGTCACGGCCACCGCTTGATCGGCGAGTTGCGCGCCGCCATGCCGGAACACCCGGCCGAACAAGCGCTCGACCTCGCGCACCGTCTGCTGATCCGCGAGCGTGGGCTCATTGGCCTCCTTCGTCACATACGTGTTCGTGCCGCTGGTCTTGGTCGTCGTGTCCGTTTTCTCGAATTTCTCGGTTCGTTTCGTGAGCGAAAGACCGGAAGCGTCGACGAGGGCGCGGTTGACGTAGATGACGATCCGCGGGGCGCCGTCCTGCGTGTAGACCTTGCGAAAGCCCTCGAGAATTCCGTCCGCGGCCTGCCGGGCGATCAAAGTGTCCGCTGACGGCGTGTAAACCCGTTGCTCCCCCGGCTGCAGGCGCGGGGCCACCGACGGCAGGGTGGCTTGGGCGATGGGCGGCGATGATGGCGACTGCGCGCCGAACAACGAGGCGACGGTCACGGCAAACAGGACAAGCGGACCGGCGAAGGCGTTCATGACGGGGAGAAAGGGCGGAAGGAAACGGCGAACTCAGCGAAACTGGCGCACGCGCACGGTGTATTTGCGCGCGGTGTTGTTCATCGCGGTGAACCGCACCGCCTCGGTCGAATTCTCCGCGAGGGTCAGGGTCTGGAACGGCGTCTCGTCCCCGGTCGAGAACCCCTGGTCGTCCTTGAAGACGCAGTTGATCTGAACCTGCACGCGGCGGGCTTCGCGGTTCTTCACGTTGGCGACCACCTCAAGCCGGCCGTCGTCCCGCCAGACTTCCTGCAGGCCGGTGCACGTCAC